>NZ_JANSHV010000059.1:0-15425 GCF_047461775.1 Synechococcus sp. R6-5 | reverse complement strand
GCAGTGTTCAGCGTAAATGTATCAGACGCGACAGGCACTGAACACTCTGGAAGTGTTTGTTAGCGTTTCGTAGGTCTTTCGGAGCGGTCATCAGTACCCCGTTGAGCAGCCAGAAATTGTTAAGCTTAACGCACGGATGGCAGTATCCGGCCATGCCCCGAGTGACAACTGCTGACGATCTGCTGACAGAATATGCCTCTGGCGAGCGCAACTTTCAAGAATCCAACCTGGTGGGGGTGGACTTGGTGCGCTCCAACTTGCAAGGGGTGAATCTGAGAGGGGCCAACCTCTCCTTTGGCAAGCTGAGTGGCATTAACCTGCAGGAAGCCGATTTGCGCGGCGCCGATCTCAGCTTGGCCAACTTGATGGGGGCCAACCTCCGCGGGGCCAATCTTTGGGAAGCCAACTTGATCGGCGCGGATCTCAGCTTTGCCGACTTGCGGGAAGCCAACTTGCACGGTGCCTACCTTTGGGAAGCCAAGCTAACCCGTGCACAACTGCAGGGATCCGATCTAAGCGGGGCAAAAATCGGCGGAGCAGTGCTGACCGGCGCTGACCTCAGGGGGGCCATCCTACCTGACGGGAGTGTGCGGGCTTGAGCCACCCCCCCAGCAGACAAGGCAGAATGGAACTGTTGCGACGGGATCCCTGATGTTGCTGCTGTTCAACTTGGTCTTGACACTGCTGCTGGCTTTGGGAGTGGCAGTCCTGGCCGGACAAAACCCCACCACCCTGACCGTACACTTCTTGATGTGGCGCTCGGTGGAGCTGCCTTTGGGATTTCTCATTGCCGCGGCTGTCGGCTTGGGCCTGTTGACGGTGGGGCTGGGCTCTCTCCTCTGGCCTGGACGCAGCTTTTCTGCCACCGCCCGCCAATTACAAGAGCGGGTGCGCCAACTGGAAATGCAGGATCAACCGCCCCAATAACGGCCAATTCCCAAAGGGATCCCTCTGCTTTCTGGCTTTGGCTCAACAGCTTCGATCCCCTGCAATTCTACCTGCAATTCTATAGTTGACTTGACAATCTTGTCGCTGGCCCTAGGGAAAGCATGCTGGAATGGCCCACCGATGCGAGACTGGGCGTAAGCTGAGAAAGGATCCCTTCGCCGTCTGCTTGATCAGTGCGTATCTCCAACCGTAACCATGGCTTATTTCCAACCTACTTCCCCGGATAGCTCTCCCCAAGACCCACGGGCCCTGCGCAAAGCCCTGCGCGGATCCAGCACCTACTTTGCCAAGGGGTTTGAAGAACACAAGGATCAAGCTCAACTGGAGCTGCAAACCACCTACAAAAGCCCCCTTGTGGAGCAAATCCGCGCCCAGGCTTACCGCTATCAGCGGGGTGACATCACCATTCACCTGGCCAAAGCCTTTGGCTTTTGCTGGGGCGTGGAACGGGCGGTGGAATATGCTTATGAAGCGCGGCGACGCTTTCCGGATCGGCAACTGTGGATCACCAACGAGATCATCCACAACCCTCTGGTAAACCAGCACCTGAAGGAGATGGGGATCCGCTTTGTGGAGAAAGGCCCAGACGGCAAGAAGGACTTCTCTCAGATCCGGCCCCAAGATGTGGTGATCTGGCCTGCTTTTGGGGCAAGTGCATCGGAAATGGCGTTTTTTCGGTCGCAGGGCAATGAGATTGTCGATACCACCTGCCCCTGGGTTTCCCGCGTGTGGAACCAAGTGGACAAGCACCGCGCGGCCCAATTTACCTCTGTCATCCACGGCAAGTACAACCACGAGGAAACCGTAGCCACCAGCTCCTTTGCCGAAAAATATCTGGTGGTGCTGAACCTGGAAGAAGCAGAATGGGTCGCCCGCTACATTTTGCAGGGCGGAGATGCGGCAGAATTTCGGCGGCGCTTCGGCAAGGCCACTTCCCCCGGTTTTGATCCGGATCGCGATCTGGAGCGGATCGGCATCGCCAACCAAACCACGATGCTGGAAGGGGAGACCCGCGCCATTGCCAAGCTGTTTGAGACCACCATGCTGCGCAAATATGGCCCCCAGGAGTTAGACAACCACTTCATGAGCTTTAACACCATCTGCAATGCCACCCAAGAGCGGCAGGATGCCATGTTCGAGCTGCTCGAGCAGCCTTTGGATGTGGTGGTGGTGATCGGGGGGTTTAATTCCTCGAATACCACCCACCTGCAGGAAATTGCCCTGGCCAAGGGCCTGCCCTCCTTCCATATCGATGGTCCTGACTGCATCCAACCCAACAACCGCATCCGCCACAAGCCCCTTCACCAAGACCCGACAGTTACCGAAGGGTGGCTACCCGATGGGCCGGTGCAAATCGGCATTACCTCCGGTGCCTCTACCCCAGACCGCGTTGTCGAGGAGGTGATTCAACGCATCTTCGCCCTGCGTGAAGAACCCCGGCGGATCCCTGCCTAGGGATCCCTTCCCTCTTCCCTTTGAGCGTGCTCAACACCCTTTTTCAGGTTTATCCTCCCTTGCTGGGCTGGACGCTGCTGGGGTTTGCTCTCCAGAAGGGGCTGCCCGGCGGCTGGAATCGTTGGCTGGATCCCCACGCCTTGGGGCGATTCATGTTTTGGGTGGGAGTGCCCCTCAGCATTGTTGGGTTTATGCAGGGGGTGGATCTGTCGGGTCAAATCTGGGTTGCTCCCCTGATCTGCTGGCTGTCGGTGGGGCTGGGGTTTGCCTTGACCAGCGCTTGGCTGTGGTGGCAGCGCCACAGCTGTTGGAGCAGCGCCCAGCAGGGCAGCTTTCACCTGACCGCCACTCTGGGGAACACCGGGTATTTGGGCTATCCCATCTGTCTGGCTGTGGCCGGAAGGGCTTACTTTGGCTGGGCCCTGTTCTATGATCTGCTGGGCACTCTGTTCATGGCCTACGGGTTTGGCGTGTGGGTGGCCAGCCGCCACGGCAGTTCCCATGCCCAACCTTGGCAGGTGGGCCTCCACATTTTGCGCACCCCTGCTCTTTGGTCGTTTGCGATGGGCCTACTGCTGACCCGCGAACCCCTGCCGGGTTGGCTCTCTCAAGGGTTGGCGGCTTTTGCCTGGAGCATGATCCCGCTCAGTTTGATGATTTTGGGGATGCGGCTGGCCCAGGTGAAGCGCTGGGGATCCTTTCTTGCCGCCGGAGTGGCCCTCTTGATCAAAATTGTGATTGTGCCGCTCTTGGTGGGAATTGGCCTTGCCTTCACCCCCTACCCGCCTCTGGCCAAGCTGGTGCTGGTCCTGCAGAGCGGTATGCCCCCCGCCATCGCCACCCTGGTGCTCACGGAAGAATACGACTTGGATCGGGAAATTACCGTAACTGCCTTGGCCGTCGGGTACTTAGCCGCCTTGCTGACCTTGCCCCTCTGGCTGGGACTCTGGGGATCCTAATAGGCCAGGTGAGACAAGGTTTGCTCGAGGTAGCTATGCACCAGTTGATCCAGCTCTGCTTCCTGAGTGGGCAACTCCCGGCCCTGGAGCCATCCCCGAAAACCCGAGCTTTCCACAATGGCCTGCCGCAATGGCTTCCAAACTGCTTGCGTGCGCAGTGCTGTGAGGGCCTCTGGCTCGCTGGAGTGCTCCGCACCGCTGTTGCGAGCGTGAACGGAGCTGAGAGCAGGATTGGTCATGAGAAGAAGGTGAGTAGGAGTGATTCACCCTCAGAATAACTCGGATCCCAGTTGGCTTTGGCTCTCTAGGATACAAATCTCCCCCTCTGTTCTGAACAAGCCTTCTCTCAATCGCTCAGGCAAAACCAATCCATCACCATCAACCAACTGGCGCAAGAGGCCCAGGGATCCCTAAACAAACAGTTGGCTGCGCTGCTCGACCCGTAAAGTTGGCCCCAAGGCATTGAGAAGAGAGACGCCGTAGCTGCGGACGATAATGCGGCTATCCAAAATAGCCACCCATCGAGTGGGGGAGCTGGGGTCTTCTCCCGAATCAGAGCCTTGCCGCAGAGGCGCGACGGCCCGTTGCAACTGGGCAGCGGCCACCGGCAAAAGGTACTGACGGAACCAGTCCTGCTGGGTGCGTTGCAGATATTGCACCCGTCCGGCCACCCTTGGGTCTTCCACAGAAGGGAAAGGCAAAGTGGCGATCACCATCAGCTCAGGGCGCGGCAAGCCGGCCTTGTGGTGCAGCCAGTAGGGCCAGTCGCAGACCAAAATGCCCTTTTCGCCGGGGAACGGGCTGTTTACCCGCACCCGCGAGCCGAATTCGGCAGCCAAAGCCGCTCCCACCTGTGCTTGCAGAGGCTGATCCGACACCAACACCACCACGAAGCCCTGCGCCTGAGGGATCAAGTTTTTCAGCTCTTGCAGCAGGTGATCCTGAAATAGAGGGCTGTTGGGCAGGGGGAGGCGCGGCAAGTAAAGGGAAAGCTCCGCCCCGCCAGAACGTGGCCAACCCTCGCCTGAGGCAAACCGCAGCGGCGTCAGATCCGGCAAGCCCAACCGTCGCCGATAGGTTTCCGCCTGGCGATCCAGATCCAGCGCTTCCCCAATAATCACCACCGGCTGTGTGGCCCAAATGGGGGCCAACCAATCCTGCAGAGCCGCCGGGCTGTGGTGAAGGGTGAGGCGACCGGTTTCTCGGTCGGTTTCGGCCCACCAAATCCATTTGGAGACGGGATCCCCCTCAGAGCTGAGCCGCCGGCGGATTTGATCCCAGGGATCCGGCAGCCAGCCGGGGTAGCCTGTCACCAAAGACAGCACAGCATCCAGGTGAACCTGTTCATCCGCATGAAGCAGACAGCGGGAAAGAGGCCGCCGCAAAAGCTGCAGGGACAAATTGACCTGAACCTGGGAGAGCTGCTCCGCCTCGGCAGGGAAGATTTGCCGGAGCTGTTGCCAATGGCTGGCTTCCAGGGTCACCGTTAGCGCCTGGTAGGCCCAATCTTCCAGGTCTTCGGCTCCATCCAGGATCAAAGGGATCCCTGTTGGCACTTCCGAGGATCCCTTTCTCAGGCGAGCTTGCAGCCAATCCAGGGGATCCACCAACAGCAACCCCTGGAAATCGGGATCCGGCCAACGGTCTTTTTGCAGGACGGGCTTATGCAACTGCAGGGTGTGCTGTAGCCAGGGGATCTCTTCCCCCAAAATTTGCGCCTGCACAGGAGCTGTAGCGCAGAGCAAGGTGGGGTTGGGCCACATCAGGGCCGGCAGCAGATAACTGAGGCGGTGCTGACCCCCAGCAGGCACCTGGATCAAGGTGCTGCGACCCAACCGCAACCCTCGCGCCACCATGCGAGCCATCGTCAACTGGTGGGGCCACAGGGCTTCGGGAGACTGCCGCAAAAGCTGCCGCAACTGTTGGTGGACTTCAACCTCAATCACAGTTCAGTACGCCGGGGATCTGCCACAGACGGTGGAGTGAACTAGCCTATTCTAGGGTAGAGAAGAAAACCAAATCCCATCTCTGGGGTGAGCGATGTCTCTTCTTTCTGCTGTTCCCACAGAGGGCCAACCCGTTGCACAGACGGGATCCCTGCTTCTAGACCGCTCCGGGTGGGGCCGTTTGCGCATGAAGGGATCCCCAGGCTTGGACTATCTGCACAACCAAAGCACCCAAAATCTGAAGGCCCTCCAGCCAGGGCAGGGGGCCGACACGGTTTTCGTGACCCCCACCGCCGGCATCCTGGATTTGGCAACGGTGTACGTGGGAGAAGAAGACTGCTGGATCTGGACTTCACCCCAGCGGCGCAGCCTGCTGATGCAGAGTTTGGGGCGCATGCTGCCTTTGGTGCGGGGAGCACAGTTGAAAGATGAGACAGATCAGACCTTTGGTTTTGGATTGCTCGGCCCCCAGAGTCAGGCTCTCCTGGAGAAAGTGGTGAGCTCAGAAGAGATCCCGACCGGGCCCCATGAGCACCGCCCCGTGGAGATCCAGGGGATCCCTGTCCATCTGGCTTGTGGCACGGGTCTTGCCCAGCCGGGGTTTACCCTCTGGGGCACCATTGACCAGAAAGTCGCTCTTGAAGAATGCTTGCTCCAAGCCGGAGCCAAGCTGGCCCCACCTGAGCTGTGGGAAGTCCTCCGCCTAGAAGCGGGTCGCCCCGCCGCCGACCGAGAGCTGACCTCAGACTACAACCCCCTAGAAGCCGGCCTGTGGCGAGCTGTTTCCCTTGACAAAGGTTGCTACGTTGGCCAGGAAGTCTTGGCCAAGCAGGTAACCTACCGGCGCATTCGGCAAACTTTGTGGGGGATCCGCCTCCAAGGAGAAGCTCATCCTGGCACAGAGATTTTGCGGCAGGGGGAAAAGATTGGTTTACTGACCAGCGCGGGCTTGACTTCGCAAGGGTACCTGGGATTGGGATACGTGCGCACTAAATTCAATCCTGCCGAGGGGCTGGAAGTTGAAGTCGGCTCAGCGCCGGGAGTCCTGACCCGAATGCCGTTTTCCAGCTTCCCGCCTATTGTCTAGCATTATTTTTGCGGCAGAAAGCTCTCCTGCTTTGTAGAGAGAAAATGGGCAAAGGATTAAGAACTTACCAGTCAAAGTGGCGGCGAAAGCGGGGATCCCGTCGATCCTTTTTGCGTCGGTTACAGGTTTTGCACAACGTTTGCAGATTGCTGATGTCGTTGCTGCCCCCTTGGGCAATGGGGATGATGTGATCGATCTGAAGCTGAACCTCTGGGGGCGACTTTCCGCAACCGCGACAACGGAAGCCGTCTCTTTGGAAAACATACTCCCGCACGGCTGCTGGAATTAGAATCCTTTCGCCGGATTTTCTTTCTTTCATCGTTATTCATCCATACTGCGAAGATCGTCCAGTGGAGACTTTTCATCTAGAGGTTCTAATATCTCTTGGTCGGGTTCTTTTATCAGAAATTCAGGATTGTCAGGATAAAAGTCAATCGTAACTTCTACTCTTACTTTTACTCTACCGGTCTGCCAACCGTTAGTTTTAGGAGAAAGAATCGAGCATGGAACTCCTTTATGGAAAAAATGAACCTGATCTTCATAGGGAATACCTGTTTGTATCTCAGACGAACTCAAGTGACTGTCTAGTCCTCTTCCCATTTGGTCAAACTTCAGGAAATAAGAATTGATAGAATCGCAAAGCTTGGAAATCATGTAGACTTTCTGCTTATTGTTCTTGTTGATAAAAGTGATAACTCCGTCTCCCAGTTGGCTAAGATTAATGGATGTTTTTGTCATCTTATCGACCTCAAGACATAGAGACAACTTGAACAGCCCGTAAATCATCCAGTATAGAATCCTCTAGTTTTCTGGGAGCGCTATCTCCAGAATCTCTATATGGGTCATCAGGAACAAACTCGAGATAAACTTTGACTGATATCTTGCCAGAGATCCACGACTTTCTGGGCTGTAAGACTCTAGATTTTATTCCATCCACGAGCATTCTAATGTCCGCATAAACCTTTCTTGATTTAAGGTAACCGTTTGTCCGTAAAGTATCTGAAAGAAGGTAATTAATAATTGCACTATGCAAGCTACTTGGAAGGTAGACTTGATCACCAATTCCAACGACAGTTTCCCTATCATCTGACCTAAAAACTATCGGATCGACCACGGCATTGTCTCCTATTGCTAACAGACTTTACTGACTGACATCTCCCCGAATGTCATCCAAAAGAGATCCAATGCCTCCTGATCTGGAGGGCTGTCGAGCTCGCTAAAGCAATCTTGAGCTTGTTCAGAAAGATTATCTGACACTTGATCAACCTCCTGGATCAACCTCCTGGTGCATTTTTCCAGTTAAGTTATTCCTCACCTCCACGAAGGTCATCTAGAGGGGATTCACTGCCGCCCTCTGAGCCTGTATCCTCTGGCTCAAACTCTACAATGATCCGCAATCTGACTCTGCCTTTTTCCCAATCTTTCTTGCCTGGCACCAAGAGCTGACAAGCAAGTCCCTGCCCAAACCACTTCGCTTCTTGCAACAATTTTTCTTCTGGCTTGGGAGCAAGAAGGCTACTGGCAATGTTGAGCAAGTCTTCCGGCGGCAGGATCCCTGAGGATCTCAAGGCCGCAATGAACAAGCGATGCAGCTCTTCTTTCTTGGTCAAGTCCTCTTGGGCTGCTTTGACCAAGTTGGCAACCTTGAAAGTTTTCTCCCTTACAGAGAGGATCCCTTCTGGGTGCTGCTGCAGAGGTATCGATTTGGATCCCATGACTTTATCTGGATCAAGTGAAAGGCCAAAAACAAAGACAAGCCGCTCTATCTCAAATCATCGAGAATGCTATCCAACTCTGGAAAACTCTCGTCTATGGGTGTAGAACGACCAAGAGCGACTGCTTCGCTTGCATTGCTGTCACCTACTTGCTGTTCAGGAAGACTTGCCAAAATTTGAACTGACTCACCAACAGAGGAAGGTTCAGGACGAGTAATCAAGGGCAGCATCTCACGATTGAGGCCCAAAGCTTGCAAGCAGAGGTTGATCCCAGAAACAGCTTGGTTGTACTTGTCTATGCTTGCCTCCAGTTCTTTCAGCCGCTGTTGGTTAAGCGCAATTTTCTCTTCAGCCTCTTTCCTGAGAGTTGCTTCCATGAACTGCTTTGCTTCTGGGTACTTTTGTAAAATCTCATCGGCTACTTGCTTGGCAACCGGCAATAGCTGAGTTTTTAGAGTATTGTTGGTCTCTTGTCGGAAGCTAGAACGCACTGTCTGGCTAATTTTCGGCTCAAAGTCAAGCTTGAGTAATTGTCGGATTCCAGGCTCTGCGTCGCGAATAGCAGAGATGTCGTATGATTGGCTGGTTTGTCTTAGGACTTCTCGAAACTGGTAGATCGAGAATGTTCCTTCGTCGTAGAAGCGGGGACTTTCTCTGAGGTAGCGGTCGCACTCTTTTCGGGCACCATTGACAAGAGAACTCAAAGTTACCTCCTTAACCAAAAGAAGCTTTTTCTCCAAGTCCCCATCGGATCCCAGTAGGCGAAACAACTGCCTGTAGTAGCTCGAGCTGCGAACTTCATCAACAAGGCGACGAAAGAAGTTCTCTACAAGCGTGCTGGCTGATTCTACCAGGATGTCCTCTAGATGGTTGGACAAATAATAAAAGGCTTCGACCAATACAGCTAAGAATGGAGCTGTGGAGTTGCGGGGACGAATGCGAACGGCTTGACTGTAAACATTGTCCAACGAAAAAGTATCCAAAAGCTCATCTAGCCTCCGTACCATCCTAGTCTTCAATTTATGGAAATCGTTCTCAAATTCTTTGTTTTCTCCGTTAATAACTTTATTGACTACTGTCTGGATATGCTCGTCAAACTCTCGGCCGATACTGGCTAGCTGCTGATTGATCAGCGTCAGCTCATAGGAAATCATGCTGTCAATCTCTTTGGGCTGGCTATCAATGTCTCGGTAGAGATCTAGATAGGACTTCCTCATCTCGATGCAGAGAGGTTGCAAATCATCGGCCAGCGCGGAAAATAGCTGTGGCCGCTTTTCTTCCGTTAAATAACGAGTGATCCCAGCCCGAAAGTCTTCAATACCGCTATCTTTAATCATATACTCAATCAAAGGTTTTCCCCACTCCCTCAGAATCCGAACGTAGTTATTTATGGGTGTGTCGTACCCATGTACAGAAGGGCGGAACGGGGATCCAACCAACCTACCTGACGTGCAGTACTTGTTAAACTCGCTGACAAACTGGGGCGTTTCTTCCTCACCACCCAATTCTTTGATGCTTTCTGAAAAAATCGTATCCAGTCCAAATCGATCCTCGGGGGTAGTTGCCTTGATCTGGGAACCATAGAAGCCGAGAAGGCCGCTTGTCTTAAATACGCGGAGTTGACGAAACTGCTGGTCGATAATGTTTTCTAGTCTATGCTTTAGTTGTGCGTTGTACCAAGTCTCATCAATCCGGTTAAACACATAGAAGACGCGATCCCTGATGCTATCATTACTTTGAATATGCTCAATAAGCTCTGTCTCTTCCTTGGTCAGCTCACCCGTTGCAGCACACTTGAGAACGCAAACAACTGCGGACGTATCCGGATCGGCAATTTTTCGATAAGTACGCTCTGCATCCGCTTTGACTGGAGCATCGATCCCAGGAGTATCGACAATAACGTTTCCATCTTCCAGCAAGGGGTGGTGGCAATAGTATTCCACCTTTCGCAAAACTGCGCTATTGGCGCCGCGCCGGGCAAAACCCGCAGCTTCTCTTAGGTTGCCGAAGTTGAGCTGCTCCATTGAGAAAACTTTGTTCTCGGTAGGGTGAATTTTGTCCCGGTTCTGCTGGAAACCTGTAATCAACAAGCGAAGTGCATCCGCCTGCTTCGCCCGCTCTGACTTGCTTTTGCCTCCCTCCTGCTGAATAATAGCCTCAGCACGCTCCTTCAGGGGATTCAGTGCAGTGTCTTCCAGCCTGCTGAGTGACGGAGCCAAGTTTAGGAAAGCGCAGAAGGCGGTCATCTGTTCTTGCACTTCCTGCTCGCTAAGAAAAGTGAGCACTACCCTCTCCGCATTTGGCTCTGCGTAGGCGATGTAGCACTCTGTCCCTGTGGCGTGCCCTTCGGCGCTGTAGAGAAGCTCTCTTTCTAAGAGGGCATTGATTAGCATAGACTTGCCAGCACTGAAAGCACCGGCAAAGACAATCTCGAAGGTTGGAGAAATAGCTTTGCTGAGGGAAGCTTGAATCCGAGTGGTATCTTGCTTGCCTGAAAAAGTGGAATCCTGATGCCAGAGTTGCAGGATAGCTTCAACCTGATCTTTCAAGTTCTCACACTGAGGCAGGAGCTTTACAGACATAAGAGAGCAATCTCCGCAGAGGCTGCCGGGATTATAACTTGCCTATGCTTGAGGTGAGGATTCCTACAACAATTTTCTTCAGTCCCGGAGCTGTGTGGCTATATGTGCATACACGTGAAGAGAGAAGAGCAGAACTCCCCAGACCGACATAGCAAAAAGGCTTAGGTCGTTGACCCAAGCCCGCCTCAGCATACTCATACCAGATGCCAGGAACCAGACTTGAACTGGTGACACGAGGATTTTCAGTCCTCTGCTCTACCAACTGAGCTATCCCGGCTCTGGACCTACTATATTACGATGTCGAGGGGGGTTTTGACAACTGGTGGCGCCCCCAATTTAGCCAATCAATTTCTCCAAAGCCTCCATCTGGGGGATGCAGAGAACATCTCGAGTGCGATCCCGGCGGATCAGCTCCTCTTGCTCCAGCTTGGACAGGACGCGAGTGACCGTTTCCCGGGCTAGGCCACTTAGGCTGCTCAGCTCCCGATGGGGCAAGTTGGGGATCTCTACGCCACTTCGGCTAACCCGGCCACGGGATTCGGCCAAAAACAGCAGGATATCGGCAACACGGGCCGTACTACTGGCCTCGCGCAACTGCAGACGACGGTTGATCTGCCGTAAGCGGCGCGACATGAGCTGAGCAAGGCGGATGCCGGCCTGAGGATCAGAAGCCAAAAAAGCCAGGAAGTGTTGGGCCGACAGACAACCGACTTTGGTGGCGGTTAGGGCTACAACGTCGGTAGAACGAGGCGCTTCGTCCAAAGCAGCCATTTCCCCGAAGATTTCCCCTGGACCAAGAATGGTGAGGGTGATCTCCCGGCCTTCGAGATCATGGGTGCGAATCTTGACCCACCCTTCCAGGATGAAATAAACGGCGTTACCCCAGTCATTTTGTAACAAGATGGCCTGGTTGACCGGGTGGGAGCGCAACGACATTTGCCCGGCCAGAGGCTCTAGCCTCTCAGGAGGAAAGCCCTCGAACAGGAGCATCAGGCGAAGGTCATCTGGAGTTACATCGCTCACCGTGGGATCCTCCTGCACGTGGTCAGTTCTGGTTGAGTGGGATGGGAAAAGGGTAGGCCTGGAAAGCCCCCCTGCTCCCCAGCCTACAGCCCGCCAGGGCGAACTGCGTAGCGATAGGGCAGGGCTTTAGACCCAATTTTTACCGCTACTTTGGAAAGGGATCCCTGCACAACAAAAGCTGCTGCCATCCTCTAGCCCAGAAACGGCAAAATCCATCTTGCTGATAGCAATTTTCTCGAGTTTGTGCAGTTTGAGTCGAGATCTAGACCTGCTGAAGTTGAGATGGCCAATCTTGGCTGGTATCCAAAACCTTTAAAAAAGGCCGTTCCGAATCGGAAAAATCCTGCCAGTGGGCCTGCTGTTGGGAGAGCATCTCGGCGGTGGCATCGGCAATGTCGGCAGAGGGCTGCTGATCTCCATCGCTGGAACCAGCTGGGGCCAAGAGGGGTTGAGGAGCTGGGCTGCGGCGTTGCAGGCGCTCCCGCAAAACAGGTTCAGGGGCGTAGCAGTGGAGGATGCGCAGTGGGATCCCTTGGCGTTGGGCCTGATCAATGGCCATCCCCCGCAGGGCTTGCCGGTCAAACTTGGCGTCCAGAATCACGGTGTAGCCTTCCTGGGCCAGCTCTACTCCCAACTGCACCAAGCGGCGGTAGGTTTTATCGGTCATCTCCGGGGTATAAACCTCCGGCCCCCCCCGTTGCCGCAGAGGGATCCCGGCCAAATGCTTGCGCACCGCATCGGAGCGAATGTGAATGGCTCCCCGCTGACGGGCCAAGTGGCGGGCTACCGTGCTTTTGCCGGATCCCGACAATCCCGACATCAGGAACAACTGCCCCCGCTTGGGGAGGGTGTATTCCCAGGCAAGACGGTAATAGCGGGCGGCGGTGCTAAAGGCTGTGGCCTTGGCTTCCTCTGCTGCAGTGGGATCCTCCAGCAAAAAAGAGGTGACCTTGGCCCGCACGTAGGCCTGCCGATTGAGGTAAATAGGCAAGATCTTCAACCCTTCCCAATCTCCGGTTTCTTCCAGGTAGGTGTTCAAATAGGCGTTTCCCAGATCGGGGCGATGGCGGGCATCCAAATCCATCACCCCATAGGATATGTCGTACATGACATCCACAAAGCGGAAGGCTTCGTTGAACTCGATGCAATCAAAAAGCAGGATCTTCCCTTCCCAAAAACAGATGTTGCCTAGGTGCAGGTCTCCGTGGCATTCACGAATGCGGTTTTGTTCTATTCTTTGTTGAAACAGCTCCTGCCGCTCAGCAAAAAAGCGATCGGTGTAGGCTTGGGTTTCTCGATATTGCTGAGCCGTTTGCAGGCCGCCGATGTAGCGCTGGGTTTGGGCGTAATTCTCGTCAAAGGCTTCTCGCACCCGTTCTGGCCGGCCAAAGCTGCGGATGTAATCGTTGGTCTCGGTTTGGGCGTGAAACCTCGCCACCACCCGCCCCAGCTCCTCCATCAAGGCCGGCGTCAGCTCTCCCCGCTCAAACAGGTTGCTGAACAGTTGCTCTTGGGGAAATTGCCGCATTTGCAGAGCGTATTCTACAGGCTCGCCGCTGCCGTTGAGCTGAAATCGGCCATCGGTCTGGACAATGGGCAAAACTTGCAGATAGAGGCCGGGAGCGCCGCGCTGGTTCATGCGCAACTCTTCTTGGCAAAAGTGGCGTCGCTTCTCCAGAGTGGTGAAGTTCAAAAAGCCAAAGTCCAAAGGCTTTTTCACTTTATAGGCATAGTCGCCTGTCAGCAGAATATAGGAAATGTGGGTTTGAATAAGCCGAATGGGATCCTGTACCGGATGAGGGTAGAAGGCGGGATCCAGCATCGCTTGGATCAAGGGGGGCAGGTGGGTATCGACCATGAAAAACGATAGAGATGGAAAAAGGGCTTGGACGGGGATCCCTATCTTCCGCCGACAGAGCAGATTGTCCTCCACCTATTCCTTAAAGGGCAAGGCGGCTTCTTGGGGGGAAAGACGGATGAGGCTGATCCCCTGCTGAATTAGCGTATCTTGAGCAGCACCGGAAAGAGCGTAGGGCCAGACCAGATATTTGGTGTTGATGTAGTCTTGTCCGCGCTTGGCCAGGTTCACCTGTTCCGAGAGCATGCGCACATCTGGCCCGCGGCTGATGGTGGCTTCGGCCCGGCGGATGCGCTGCATCAGTTGGCTGAACAGCTCTTGGGGCTGCTGCACAAACACCACAATGGCCAAGTCACAGGGGTTGTAATAGTTGCCGATGCCGCAGAGGAGCAGGGCTTCACTGGAGAGAACAAGGGTTTCTTGGTCTCCCAAGGCCACCACCGGATACAGAAAGGTGCGCACATCTTCCAGTTGCCAGTGGTTGAAAGAACGGCTGTCCACCTCCCCCCGCACCCAAGAGGAGATGGCAGGAAAAACCGCTTCGCTCAACAGCCGATAGGCCGTTTGCGGTCGTCCCAGCCAGCAGAGAGCATTTTCGTAGAAGCTCTCGTTCTCCAGCAGGTGGGGGGTGAGAGGAGCAACCATGGGCAGATCCTCAATGGGCTTTCTCCAGCATGCCTACTCGGGGATGGTTAAGGCAATTTTGCCCAGAACGGATCCCTGCTCCAGCAACCGGTGGGCGGCAGCCGCTTCGGCCAGAGGAAAGGTGTGGCTGAGCTGGATCCGCAGTTGGCCTTGGTCGATGAGGCGGGCACATTGCCTGAGGATTTCCGCCTGATTTTGTTGGGCGTTGGTCAGGCTTTTCAGCATCGGGGTGAGCATCAGCTCAAATCCCACCCGCAAGTTGCGGTCGCGAGCCACCCGCCAGTCGATCTCTGGGGCCGGGGCCAGCAGGGTGACGATATCTCCGTACACGCGCACTGCGGGGAAGGTCTGCTCCAATAGCTTGCCGCCCAAGGTATCTAGGGCAAGATCCACCCCCTCTCCCCCTGTCCAGTCCAAAACGGCGCGCACAAAGTCTGTCTGCCGGTAGAAGATGGGCAAGCCGGCGCCTAGGGAACGGACAAACTCCGCCTTTTCCAGGGTGCTCACGGTGGTGGCCACTTTGGATCCCCGTAGACGGGCCAGTTGAATGGCCACATGGCCAACTCCACCCGCTCCCCCGTGGATGAGCACACTTTGGCCGGCCTGGAGACGCCCCCGGTCGTAAAGCGCTTCCCAGGCGGTGATCAGCACCAGCGGGGCAGCGGCAGCTTCTGCAAAGCTCAGAGTTCTGGGCTTGGGGGCCACAAAACGCTCGTCCACCACGATCAGCTCGGCGTAATTCCCCGCCTGCCTGCCCAGACCCCCGTGGCAGAAGTACACCTCGTCTCCCACTGTAAAGTGCCTAACTCCGGATCCCACGGCTTCCACAACGCCGGCACCGTCACACCCCAAAATGGCGGGCATCTCCTCTGGATAAAAGGTGCCCCGTCGCCGCAGCTTGGTGTCGATGGGGTTGACGCCGGCTGCTCTCAGGCGGATGCGCAGCTCCCGCTCGCCGCGAATTTGGGGCTCAGGTACTTCTCGGAGCTGCAGAACCTCTGGCCCGCCGGGCACACTCATGACTACGGCTTTCATGCGCTCAAGTTGTCAGCTTCAGTTGGGTTGGCCCGCTCAAAAGATGCAGGGTAGAGTTTGTTCTGGTGATGAGAAGATGGGCATCTCCCCATTGGGGTGTTGCTTTGCAACCCTGCGGAGTCTTGCAGCTGCTCTCTAGCCTATTTTAGCTAAACCGCCGAGAAGCCCCGCG
>NZ_JANSHV010000058.1:0-27338 GCF_047461775.1 Synechococcus sp. R6-5 | reverse complement strand
AGGACTCCGTCCCGCTTACGCGAACAGCGGTGCAGCGTACAAAGGCGTCGGTTGCCGTTTTACACCTGGGCTGCGAGAAAAACCGGGTGGACACCGAGCACATGCTGGGCTTGCTGGCTCAAGCAGGCTACCGGGTGGATGGGGACGAAGAGAGTGCTGACTATGTGATCGTCAATACCTGTAGCTTCATTGAAGCAGCGCGGCGGGAGTCGGTCAGCACCCTGATGGAGTTGGCAGTACAGGGCAAGAAAATCGTTATTGCCGGCTGCTTGGCGCAACACTTCCAAGAGGAGCTGCTGCAGGAGATCCCAGAGGCCGTGGCCTTGGTAGGTACCGGCGACTACCACCAGATCGTCCAGGTGATCGAGCGGGCGGAGCGGGGAGAGCGGGTCAATGCCGTTACTTCCAGCTTGGATTACATTGCCGACGAGACCGTACCTCGCTATCGCACCACCCATGCGCCTGTGGCCTACCTACGGGTAGCCGAGGGCTGTGATTACCGCTGCTCCTTCTGCATCATTCCCCACTTGCGGGGCAACCAACGCTCCCGCTCCATCGAGTCGATCCTACGGGAAGCAGAACAACTGGCCGAAGAGGGGGTGCAGGAGCTGATTTTAATTTCCCAGATCACCACCCACTACGGGATCGATCTCTACGGGGAGCCGCGCTTGGCTGAGCTTATCCGCGCCCTGGGCCAGATCCCCATTCCCTGGATCCGCATGCTCTACGCCTACCCCACGGGCATTACCCCCGCCGTGGTGGAGGCCATTCAAGAGACCGCCAATTTCCTGCCTTACCTGGATCTGCCTTTACAGCACAGCCATCCTGAGATCCTCAAGGCCATGAATCGCCCCTGGCAAGGGCAGGTCAACGACCGGGTGATCGAGCGGCTGCGCCAGGCGTTGCCCAATGCCGTGCTGCGCACCAGCTTTATCGTCGGCTTTCCTGGGGAGACGGAGGAGCACTTCCAGCATCTACTAGACTTTGTCCAGCGCCATCAGTTTGACCATGTGGGGGTGTTTACCTTTTCTCCCGAAGAGGGCACCCCTGCCTACCATCTCCCCCATCAGGTTCCAGAGGCCGTCAAACAGGAGCGCCGCGCCCGTCTAATGCAACTGCAGCAAGGCATTGCCTTCCGCCGCAACCGCGAGCAGGTGGGCCGAGTGGTACCTGTACTTTTGGAGCAGGAAAACCCCAGAACCGGCGAGTGGATTGGCCGCTCCCCTCGCTTTGCCCCCGAAGTGGACGGGGTGGTGTACGTGCGTGGGGAGGGCTCTCTGGGATCCCTGGTGCCGGTGCAGATCACCCGCGCTGAGCCCTATGATCTCTTCGGTCGGGTGGTGGCAGCGCCGGAGGGTTTTAGCTGGAGCGGGCGGTAGCGGTGCAGAGCACTTTGGTAGGATCTTCATCCACGGGAGAGGAGCTGGGAATGACTACCCTTGGCGGCAGCGGGACCGAGTCTCTAGATGATCTGAAACAAGCGGCAGCCCGGGCTGCAGTTCAAAAGGTGCAGTCGGGAATGGTGGTGGGGCTGGGCACGGGATCCACAGCCGCCTTTGCCGTGAGCGCCCTAGCAGAGCGGATGCAAACCGAAGGTCTCCAGATTATCGGCGTGCCCACCTCCGAGCGCACGGCTGAACAGGCCCGCTCCCTGGGGATCCCGCTGGCTACCCTAGAAGAGCAGCCGCGCCTGGATCTGGCCATCGATGGGGCCGACGAGATTGAAGTGGGATCCCTGAACCTGATCAAAGGGGCAGGAGGGGCCCTGTTGCGGGAAAAATTGGTGGAGGCCAGCGCTGCCGAGCTGATCATCATCGCCGATGCCTCTAAAAAAGTCCCGCAGTTGGGCATTCGCTTCCCGGTGCCGGTAGAGGTGGTGCGCTTTGGCTGGAAAACCACCTTGGCGCGGGTAGAGGCTCTGGGGTGCACAGCCACCTTACGGCGGAATGCCAACGGGGATCCCTACTTGACGGACGAGCAGCACTACATCCTCGACTGCCAATTCGGCCCCATGGCGGATCCTGCCAAGATCGCCGATCAACTCAAAGGGACGGTGGGGGTTGTGGAACATGGCCTGTTCATCGGCATGGCCAAAGAGGCAATCATCGCCCTCCCGACTGGGATCGAAACGCTGCAACCCAGCTGACAACTTCCTATACCCAGTCGTGTATTGGCGTTGCCCAGGAACTGGGTTTACAGCTTTTTCCGACTTCATGGGAGTTCCGTAGCCAAGCGGGAGCCTTCCCACGCAAGAGATTGATTGACACTGGCTGTGGTAAGCAACGCTGAAAAAAGCTGTACAGCTATCCCCAACTCCCCTCTCCCCCTGGGAGAGGGGCTGGGGGTAAGGGGGAGCGCTTGGGAAATGTCTCAATCGGGTCTGAAATGACCATAGACGAAGAGGCTGTAGGCGAATTGGAGTTTCTGCCCGATGCTGACCTTACGAACTGTGGCTGACCTGCTGCAAACTCCCCTGCAGGGGGATCCCCATTTGTTGGGTCTTCCCGTCCAAGCCATTTGCACCGACAGCCGCCAATTGCAGCCGGGGTCAGTCTTTGTGGCGCTGCGGGGGGAACGGTTTGATGGACACAACTTTATTCCACAAGCTTTGGCAAGGGGGGCCGTTGCCGTCATCAGCCAGCGTCCGGTGGCTGGGCCCCATTTTCAAGTCTCAGATACCCTAGCTGCCTACCAGCGCATCGCCAGAGGCTGGCGGGAGCAGTTTCCCCCCTCCGTAGTAGCCATCACGGGCTCAGCAGGCAAAACCACCACCAAGGAAATGTTGGCGGCTGCCCTATCCCGCTACGGCACAGTTCTCAAAAGTGAGGCCAACCACAACAACGACATCGGGGTTGCTCAAACCCTGCTCCAGATGCGACCGGAGCATCAGTTTGTGGTTCTGGAAATGGCCATGCGCGGCCCCGGAGAAATTCGCCGCCTGGCTCAGATGGCTCAGCCCACCCACGCCTTGATCACCCATATTGGCACCGCCCACATCGGCAGACTGGGATCCCGCGCGGCCATTGCTGCTGCCAAGTGCGAGCTGCTGCAGGAGCTAGGGCAGGGGGTGGCTCTGCTGAATGGAGAAGATCCCTTGCTGTTGTCTACCGCCGCCAGCCTGTGGTCGGGACAAACCCTTACCTATGGCCTGGATCGGGGGGACTTACGAGGAGAATGGGATCCCCAAGCCCAAACGGTAACTGTGGAGGGCCTAACGCTGCCGGTGCCCTTGCCGGGAAGACACCATGCCCTCAACTGGATGGGAGTGCTGGCTGCTCTGTGCAGCTTGGGGCTGGATTGGGAGCGGCTCCGAGAACCCATTGCTTTGCCTACCCCTCTGGAGGGGCGCAACCGCCATCTCAAGCTGGTAGGAGATGTGGAAATCTGGGACGAAACCTACAACGCCTCGCCGGAAGCGATGATCGCGGCTCTACACCTGCTGGCCCAAACCCCGGGAAAACGGCGCTGGGCCATTCTCGGCCCGATGCGGGAGTTGGGAGAGCATGCGCCTCAGCTCTATGCAGAGGTGGGTCGGGCGGCTGCCCCTCTGGGGCTGGATCGGATCTTGCTCTTGGATCCCGAAGGAGAAATGCAACCGCTGCTCGACCAAAAACCGGCAGCCCAGACAGAACGCTGCGAGGAGGTATCCGAACTGCTGGAAATCTTGCTCCATCACGTGCAAGCCGGGGATCGGCTGCTGTTCAAGGCAGCGCGGGCTGTTGAACTGGAGCGGGTGCTGCACCGCTTTTTGCAGGAGTGGCAGGCATAGGCTAAACTGAGGGATATATCGATGGAAAGCCCGCGTCCCTCGGTTGAGAGGAGATCAATCCAAGCCGAGTTCATTCCTCGTCGATAGCTGCCTTCTGTACGGCATGTACTACCACAATCCCTCTCTGCGCGAAGAACCCCGCGATCAACCGCCAACGGTGGTGCCCTCCCCCAGCAGCCTTTCCATTCTCGATTGGTTGCGCCAGGAAGGCCGGTTGATTGAGCAGCCCATTGAGGTCCCTGAGATGATTTTGGAAGAAGACATCGACGATATCGACGATTTGATCGGGGACGACTACGACGAAGACTTCGAGCCGGAAGAAGAGTAAGCACAACTGCCAGGATTATTACGAGCTCGTTAACTCATTTATCCCTTTGCTCGGCACCGTGAGGGTGTTATTTTTTGTGCTGCCGCTGGATAGACAGCTCGAGCAAACAAAACAGTACAGTCGTTTCAGGTTAGAGTGAGACGCCTGAGCTACCAAGAAAAGTCTTCCAGCCCCGCGCATTCAACGCTTCAGGTGTGGGTGCAGCGTTTTAGTTTGAATCAGAATGACTATAGATGCAGACAAACGTAACTGATCCCTCAGCCTCAAGGGATCCTTTTTCAGCCTGTTTTGGATTGCTCACCACCACCCTGCGATGATTGTTGCAAATCTAACCTTAGTGGAAGATACCCCCGCAGCCTTTGTAAGAAAGCATCTTGGGGCAGTAGAAACATCTTTTTCGGGGACTTTTTTCGATTTCTCACTTACCATGCAGTGCCCGGCAAAGTTCTCTCTACCTCTTTGGAAGCTGGGGAAGTGGTTACGGTCGAGGGATCCCCTGTGGA
Organism: Synechococcus sp. R6-5; assembly: GCF_047461775.1. Taxonomy (NCBI): domain Bacteria; kingdom Bacillati; phylum Cyanobacteriota; class Cyanophyceae; order Synechococcales; family Synechococcaceae; genus Synechococcus; species Synechococcus sp. R6-5. Next base: position 22,738 of record NZ_JANSHV010000058.1, on the reverse strand, counting down.
AATCTCTTTGGCTGATGGTGTCAAGGTCAACGATGCTAATGTGTGACAGCCGACATTGAAGCTTCCAACGGCGTGATCCACGTCATCGACAAGGTGATCCTGCCCCCGCAAAGCTAACCTGTCGGTACTGAGGTTCTAAATCCTGCGGGGTCTAGTCCTCTGGCAGCCCCTGCCCCTAGTGGTGGGGGCTTTGCGTTGTCAGCCCGGCGATACTCAAGGGATCCCTGACCTTGGTCTGCTCTATAGGCTCTATAGGTCGATGCCAACGCTGGAAGCGTAGATCGCCTCCACCGACACGCCGGACACCCGTTGAGGACGCACGATCATGTACTCATTGTCCATTTGCTTGGGCAAGGTGATGAACTCTTCGCCGCCCACCATGAGGTTGTTGATCAATTCCGTGTATTCTCTGGCTTCTTTGACCCGTACCTGCATGGTTTGTCCACCTTCCAGCATGATGTGGACAAGATATCCGTCAGGTTTTCTGGCCATGGATGCTCCTGCTGGGTGAACCGAAGGACGAGACGAGGGGTGTTCTTATGAACATTATTCCCCCTTTCGAGACCCCTAACCAACCCCTGACTCTTCCGTGAAATCTGGAATTGAGCTGCGCCAAACCGAATTCCAAGCCGTAGCATAGTGAAAGTGAAATGTGCCCATTTTAATCTTCCTCGCGCTCCATGCCCCATTTGCCTGATGTTTCTGCCGCCCACCGTGAGCTGGAGTGGAACGGAGTTCCTTCCACGCCGACAAACGACGCCCAACCCCTGAGCCGCCCTACTGTGAAGGATCCCATCACCGCCCGTTCCGACATCATCGCCGTCGGGGGAGCAGAGGACAAGGAAAATGAGCGCCACATCCTTTGGGAATTCTTCCGCCGAGCGGGGGGAAAGTCTGCCCACATCACCATCGTGCCCGCGGCTTCTGGGATCCCGGCGGTGCTGGGGGAGATCTACGCCAACATTTTTCAGCAGATGGGGGCGGCCAGCCTCCAAGTTCTAGATATCCGCAGCCCGATGGAGGCGAGGGATCCCGATAACGTTGAGAAAATCCGCTTCTCCACCGGCATCTACTTTACGGGTGGGGATCAGGAGCGGCTGGCAGAGGTGCTGGCCCACAGCGAGCTGATGGAGGCCATTCGACAGCAGTGGCAGCGGGGGCAGACGGTAATTGCCGGAACCAGCGCCGGAGCTTCTGCGTTGGGGCAGCAGATGATCTCCCGCGGCTACAGCGGAGAACCGCCCACGCCGGCAATTGTAACGGTGAAGACGGGCTTGGGCCTTTTGCCTCGCGTCATCATCGATCAACATTTCCATCAGCGCAATCGCCTGGTGCGGCTGGTTACGGCGGTGGCCCACTATCCCCAATGTTTGGGTATCGGCATTGATGAGAATACGGCGGTGGTGATCCAGGCCAACGATGTGATGGAGGTGATCGGCTTGGGGACGGTGACGATTGTGGACGGGACGCAACTGTACTCGACCGTTCAGGAGGCGGCGGCGGATGAGTATTTTCGGCTGCACAATGCCCGCATTCACTTTTTGCCGCCGGGATCCCGATTCGATCTCAACACCTTGTCTCCACTCTGACTGCTGAAATGTGACTGCTGAAAACTTTGTCCTGCCGAGGCGGCTGGACTGGCGCAACCTCAACACCCTCTGGGGATCCCTATTGGCCGAAACCTTGAGTCGGCTGGGTTGCCGTTTGGCGGTGGTGTGTCCGGGATCCCGCTCAGCACCCCTGACCTACGCGCTGGCCCAGCACCCCGACATCGAGGCGATCCCGGTGCTGGATGAGCGGTCGGCAGCCTTTTTTGCGCTGGGATTGGCCCAGCAAACCCGGCGGCCCATTCCCCTGGTGTGTACTTCCGGCAGCGCTGGCGCTCACTTTTTCCCAGCTCTCATCGAGGCGGCAGAAAGTGGCTGGCCGCTTTTGGTTTTGACGGCGGATCGGCCCCCGGAGCTGCGCCACTGCCGCGCCGGCCAAGCGATTGACCAGGTGAAGCTCTACGGCCATTACCCCAACTGGCAGGCGGAGTTGGCCCTGCCCAGCGCGGATCCAGAAGCCCTGGCCTACTTGCGCCAGACCCTGGTTCACGCCTGGGAGCGCACCCTTTACCCTTTTCCCGGCCCGGTGCATTTAAATGTGCCTTTCCGGGATCCCTTGGCTCCCATTGCCGATGGCAGCACTGCGCCGCTGCTCCATCTACAGGAAGATCCGGAGTTCGAGAAGACCTTTTTTCGTGGGGTTGCTCCTCCATGCACCGGCTCTTCCTTGCAGGCGGTGCGGAGCCCTTTTCAGACGGAGACGGTTTCTTTTTGGCAGGAGTGGCGCAGCTGTGAGCGGGGGGTGATCTTGGCGGGGCCGGCTCAACCGCTGGATCCCCAGCGCTATGTGGAGGCAGTGGCCCGTTTGGCGACGGCTTTGGGCTGGCCGGTGCTGGCGGAGGGGCTTTCTCCCCTGCGCAACTACGCTTCCCTCAACCCCTATCTCATCACCACCTACGACCTCATCCTGCAGCGGGATGATCCCCAGCTTTGGCCGCAGCAAGTCATCCAACTGGGATCCCTGCCCACCAGCAAAGCGCTGCGGCAAACCCTGGCCAAGGTTGCTCCCCGCGTTTGGCGGTTGGATCCCCGCCCTGAGAATGGGGATCCCCTGCACAACCCCACCACCCACTTGCCTTTCGCCGTAGAGGAGTGGGTCGCCGGGATCCCAGAAGCACCGGCCAAGCAAACAACTTTTCTGCAGGGCTGGCTGACAGCGGAAGCACAAATCCGTGCTGCCCTAGACCAGGCCATGACTGACCTATCGGAGTGGTTTGAAGGCAAGGTTGCCTGGTGGCTGGCCCACCACTTGCCCCCAGAGACTCCGCTGTTTATTGCCAACAGCACGCCGGTGCGGGATGTGGAGTGGTTTTGGCCCCCCAACGACCGCCGCATCCGGCCCTACTTCAACCGCGGCACCAACGGCATCGATGGCCTTCTCTCTACCGCCTTCGGGGTGGCCCACCGGCAGCGCCCGACGGTGTTGCTAACCGGGGATCTGGCCTTTTTGCACGACTGCGGCGGCCTGCGGCTTGGCCCTCACCTGCAGGGATCCCTGACCATTCTCCTCATCAACAACCAGGGGGGTGGGATTTTTGAGCTGCTGCCCATCGCTGAGGTGGGCCGTCAAGGGCCAGATCCGCCCTTTGAGCCCTACTTTGCTACTCCCCAGTCGGTGGATCTTGCCCTCCTCTGCCAAGCCCACGGCATTCCCCACCGGCGGGTGGAAAGCTGGCAGGAGCTGGCCCAAGCTTTGGATCCCTTACCTGCCCAAGGGGTGCGGGTGTTGGAGATCCTTACGGATCGAAAAGCCGATGCTCAGCGGCGGCGGGACTGGTTTCAACAGTGGTCGGAGCTGCCATCCAAGCCTTGACCTGCTTCCAGATCTGCTCCGGCAAATCCTCAGCTTCGCAGTCCAGCCACAGGGCCACGCATCGACCCCTTCCCGACAGGGTGCCGTAGGCATGGCCCTTTTGGATCCCCAGCATGGCTCGAAACCAAGTCATCTGCCGTTTGGCAAATTGGCGGGTGCGCCGCACAATCAGGGGTTGCAGTTCGGCTTCCGGGATCCGCCCCTCCAGGTAAGCGCCGATTTCCGCGTAGCCCAAAGTATTCAAAAGGGGCAGGTGGGGCCCATAGCGCTCCCGCAGGGTTTTCACCTCCTCGATCCACCCCCGCTCCATCATCTCTGCCGTGCGCCGGGCAATGCGTTGTTCCAAACGGGGCATTGGGCAGCGCAGCCCCAAGATCAAGATGGGGTAGTGGGGGGGATGGGCCTGCCGTAGGCTGGAAGCCGGCTTCCCGGTGGTGTAAACGATCTCCAAAGCCCGCAGCGTGCGCACCGCGTCATGGGGATGAATGTGCTGGGCGGCAACGGGATCCAACTGCTGCAGCCAGGCGTAGCGGATCTCAGGGGGCCAAGTTTCCAGTTGTCTTCTCAGTTGGGGCTGCGGGGGTACAGCAGGGATCCCTAGGCCAGCAGTCACCGATTGGATGTAGAGACCGGTGCCCCCCACCAAGATGGGAGTCTGTCCCTGCCGATGGGCCTCGGCGATGCGGGCTTGGGCCGCCTGCTGAAACTCGGCCACCGTGTAGGTGTGGCAGGGATCAACAATGTCGATCAACTCGTGGGGCCAAAGGGCCTGCTCGGCGGGGGTAGGCTTGGCTGTGCCGATGTCGAACTCGCGGTAGACCTGGCGAGAGTCTGCATTCAACAACGGGGATCCCAGCCGTTGGGCCAAAAGCAGTGCCTGTCGAGATTTCCCGGTGGCCGTGGGGCCGGCAATGACGATCAATCCCGGCCATTCTGTCCGGTCAGAAGCTGCTGCAGCGGGAATGCCGTTCTCGAGAGTTGCACTCATTTCGTTCGCGTCAGCGGCGCGGAGTACCTTAGTTTCGAGACATTCAGGATCTGCAAGAAAATTCACACAAGGCAACAGGTTAAAATTTTCAAGAGGCTTTGGCTCTTTGGCTACAATAGAGCTTCCATCGCGTCAGCGGTGCAGAGCACTCTAGCTTCACCTTTTTTCTGGCTTTTCGGGGTTCTCGGTGATCTCATCTTACGTCCCTGCTTCTACTGGGTTGGGCGGCAGTTGCCCACAGCTCAGGCTACCTCTACAGATACAGATGCTCACCCCTCTGCTGCTTGCTTCGGCAAGACGTGGTCTTAGCTGTCTTGGCCGGGCGGTTGGGGCAGGGATCCTGACAGTTTTGTTGGCGTGGGAACCTTGCTCGGCGCGGGGGGAGACCTTGGTGCTCAAGCAGGGAGAAGTGCGCACTCTGCCCCTGTTGCAAACCCGGGCCCGGCTGCCCTTGCAAATGGAAATGCTCTATCTGGGCATGGTCGAGGAGCGCTTCTTGAGCTACGCCCGCGCCAACAATTGGGAGACCATTTCCAGCGACCGGGAGGATCCCCGTTGGAGCCGCTGGCAACTGCGTCCTGGGGGTGAAGCCCTTTACCTGCCCGATTCCCCTTCATCTCAGAACTCCTTGGAGCCCCCCATCTATGCCCGTGGGTTTTATGTGCAAGCCTATTTTGTCGGCGGGCGCCTGGCGGGGATGCACCTGATTCGCAACCCTGAAGAGCCGGGCTTCAACTTGAAGGCCCTGCAAAGGGTGATCCGCGCCTGGTTTCCCGATAATCGCCTGATGTTGTATTACCAAGTGTTGCCAGAGGATCCCGAGCAGCAGGTGCTGGGCGCCTATTTGGGCACCATTCCTCCTCCCTACCTTGCCGATATTCAGCGCAATCGCGTGCCTTTTTGTCAGACTTTTTTCAGCCCCACTTTGCCCCAGCCGATCATCCCCCCCTCCGTCGATGTGCCTCCCCATTGCCTGGGCACAACTGCCGTCAACAGCGGGACGGGGCCTTACGCTGCCCAGAAAGGGGCTGCTGCTTTGCGCTAAAGGCACGTGAGGAGTTGGCTCAGCGCAGCGCTGGGGTCAAGCCGGATTTCAGTAAGGGAGCAGTTTCCTTCAAAATGAACTGTCACCTTAAACTGTCACCAGCTCGGGACGGCGGCTGTTGCGAATGCTGCGAATGGCTTCTGCATAGTCTTTGGCCTTGAACACTGCCGAACCGGCCACAATGGCGTTGGCTCCTGCTTCAATCACCTGCCAAGCGTTGCTGGCTTTGATGCCGCCATCCACCTCGATCCAGGGATCCAGGCCCCGCTCATCGCACATGGCCCGCAACTGGCGAATTTTGGGCACCACTGCCGGAATGAAGCTTTGCCCGCCAAATCCGGGGTTGACACTCATGATCAACACCAGATCCACCAGATCCAGCACGTATTGGATCAGCTCCAAAGGGCTGGCCGGATTGAGCACCACGCCCGCTTGCTTGCCCAGATCCTTGATTTGGCTGAGGGTGCGGTGCAGGTGAATGGTGGAGCTGGACTCTGCGTGCACGGAAATGATATCGGCCCCTGCTTTGGCAAAATCCGCCACATAGTTCTCCGGCTCCACAATCATCAGGTGGACGTCCAGGGGCTTGGCCGTCACCGGGCGCAGGGCTTCCACCACCAACGGGCCGATGGTGATGTTGGGCACAAAGCGGCCATCCATCACATCCACATGGATCCAGTCGGCCCCCGCCTCATCCACTGCCCGTACTTCCTCCCCCAAGCGGCTGAAATCGGCTGAAAGGATGGAAGGGGCGATCACAATCGGCTTTTGCCCAGAGGTCGCTGACGGCTGCACCATGGTGGGTATCAGGAATGTCAAAGAAAGCTGCTCCTCTATGGTACGGGGTTTGATCCCCTTTGCAAAGCGTCATATCCCCTCTCAGCTTGGCACTCAAGGCTCCAGGGGGGACGTGGACTCTGGCGACAGGATCCCGTTCGCGTTGGCGGAACGGAGTCCTTTCAAGCTCGCATCGCCGGGCCACAGACCCTGCAAGACTTGGGCAACACGGTGCCAGGGATCCAGCCGTTCCGCTCGCGGAAGCAGGACGGAGTCCTGGCTGCTTTGAGGCTCTGGAGAAGACTGCTCAGAGGGGGCGGGATCCCTTTCCTCCAGCCTCAGGGAAAGCTGCTGCAACTGCATGTAGATGCTGTTCACGGCCAGCATGGCCAAGACCGTGCCAAAAAACTTGGTGCGGGATCCCATAGGTCAACCCCTGTGCGAAAACAAAGATACGGTTGTCGCGGGTGCGCTAGCTCCACCTTAGCTTACGGGTTTGGCTTGCCGTTCGGAGAAAATATTGATGTTCGCGTCGGCCTTGCAAAGCCCCACGGTCAAGATTTCCCAACAAGACAATGACTGCCCCCCAAAAGCCAACCTATCATCACCTGCACACCGCCCTTTGGGTGAGCGATCTGGCCAGAGCCGAACATTTTTACGGGACAGTGCTCGGGCTCCCCAAGGCGGAACGCTTTGCGTTTAACTTTCCCGGCGCTTGGTATCAAGTAGGTTCCTCCCAAATTCATCTCATCGTGGCTGAGGAGCCGATGGATCAAGGGCACCACTTGCCTTGGCGGGCCGGAGGATCCTGGAAGTGGGGGCGCAACCCCCATGTGGCGCTGGGGGTGGATGACTTGGAAGCGGTGAAGGCCCGCCTCTTGCAGGCAGGCTACGAGGTGCAGCCCAGCGCTTCCGGGCGGGCGGCTGTGTTTGTCCGGGATCCCGACGGGAATGTGATAGAGCTAAGCTCGATTAGCGCAACTTAGCCATGAGCCATCTCCCCTCAGCAATGCCGCCGGTTGCAACAGCGTTGCGTAGCGATATGGGTTCTCGTTGCCAGTTCGATCCGGCCATCAGCCTGGTCAGTTCCGCACAGATGCAGCGCATTGAGGAGCAGATCTTCTCTGCCGGCATGCCCGTTGCCGCTCTGATGGAGAAGGTGGGGCTGGCCGTTGTTGCTCAGTTGCAGAAGGATTTTCCGCAAGCCCATCGCATTGGGATCCTCTGTGGGACAGGGCACAACGGTGGCGATGGGTTGGTGGTCGGGCGGGAGCTATGGCTGGCCCAAAAGTCGGTGAAGGTGTGGCTGGGCAAGCCGGATCTCAAACCCCTGACGGCAGACCACGCCCGCTATCTCAAGGCGCTGGGGGCAGAGTTTGTGGAGAGTCTTGAAGAGCTGGCCGATTGCGATTTGTTAATTGATGCCCTGTTTGGGATCGGTCTGAACCGGCCTTTGGGGGAGCCTTGGGCGGGGGCGGTGGGGTGGGCCAATGGCAGTGGGATCCCCATCCTCAGCCTGGATTTGCCGTCTGGCCTCAACGACCAAACCGGGGAAGTCTGGGGCTGCTGCATTCGCGCCAGCCATACCTACACCCTTGGCCTTTGGAAACGGGGGTTGTGGCAGGAAGCAGCTCTGCCTTGGGTGGGACGGCTGCGCCGCATCGAGTTCGGGATCCCCGCTTGGGCCTGCCCAGAGGATGAGGTTCCCCGGTTGTTGCTGCGGCCTTGGCAGCACTTTCCTGCGGATCCCCCTTTGGATACCCACAAATACCGCCAGGGATCCCTGCTAGGGGTGGCAGGCTCGGCAGCCTATGCTGGAGCAGCGGTGTTGGCGGGGCTGGGATCCCGCGCCAGCGGGGTGGGCATGGTGACGATGGCGGCGCCGGCGGAGTTGAAAGGACTGATCCACAGCGCCTTGCCAGAGGTTTTGGTTCATGCCTGGGAAGGGATCCCTTCTCTGCCGCCGGTTGCCGAGAAACCCTTTCAGGCGGTGGCCGTGGGGCCGGGCTTGGGAGAAACCCGTTTGCCCCTGCTGGAGATCCTGCTGCGGGATTGGGCCGGGATCCCCTGGGTTATCGATGCCGATGGCCTCAATGCTCTGGCGGAGATGGGGGTAGAGCGCCTGCCAGAAAACGGGATCCAGGCCATCCTCACCCCCCACCTGGGGGAATTTCGGCGGCTTTTTCCGGGGATCCCGCTTGGGGATCGCATCGAGGCAGCCCAAAGGGCGGCAGCCCAGAGTGGAGCAGTGGTGGTTTTGAAAGGGGCGCGGACGGTGATCGCCTCTCCCACTGGGGAATGCTGGGTGAACCCGGAAAGCACACCGGCTTTGGCCCGCGGTGGCAGCGGCGATGTCTTGACCGGTTTGATCGGGGGCCTAGTGGCGCGAAGAAGAGCTCAAGCCGGTCAACCTTTGGACGCTCCCGCCCTGCTCAGTTGCGCCTGTGCGGGGGTGTGGTGGCATGCTCAGGCGGCTGTCCATCTGGCGCAAGAACGCGGCCTAACGGGAGTGGATCCGGCACGGCTGGCGGAGCATTTGCCCCAGGCGCTGCAAGCTCTTCAACAGGAGGAAGTTGTTCATACCGTGTCGCAGGCGGGTGAATAAATACTCTAAGTCATAGCCCAAGCCTTCCTGCTTGCTCCTACCCTCCACTAGGGGTCACCCGGTAAAGGGCACAGGAATAGAATTCTGGCTGGTTACTCGAAAGCCTTGGACAGGCCACCAAACCAAAGCCCGCATCCTCCACCACTATCTTCTCCGGCTGCAAGCTAAAATCCTGCGGGATCCGGAAAATCGGACTCAGGGATCCCTGAGGGGACACCCGTGCCAACCCACTGCGCCAAGACCCTTCTGCATCTTCCAAAAGACGACTCTGCCCCAACAAAGCCACTAAGTTGGCTCCTTGTAGGTCAATATCCCGGATGGGTACAGAATCTCCACCATTTTGTTCTCGTATCACCCGCCCATCCACCACTACCGCTAGCCCCTGACTGGGATTGGCCTTGAGAATACTCGGATTCCCTTGGTTATTGGCCAGAAAATAATACTCCTGCCCGACGAGCTTGGTTGCGGAGTTATCCGAGATAAGCGAAAACCCAGGCGGGAAAAAAGCACTCAAATCCATCACCTGAGTGGTTTGCCCTGTGGCATCCACCTGCAGCAACTCCTGACCACAACAGGAACGCAGCCAATCCCGACTTTGCCGAGCCATAATCACCGGGAAGCTATACCGGGTGAAAACGACGCTATTGCCCACCTGAACGAGGTTGGATAGGTATTCTGCAGTTCCTCTTCCGAAGGCCCCAAATGGGAGATCATCCACAAACGTCGAGACTTGGCCCTGGGCATTCACTTTGTTCAAAACCCCCACATTCCGGGTTCCAACCCCTGCATCAAAGCTCCGAGTGCCTTTCAGCAGCATCACCCCATCTTCAAATGCACCGATTCTGCGGAACCACTCTGAATAGCCTGGCCATTCATTTTTTTCTGCATTGTTTGACCAAGAAGATTAATTAGAGTTTCTTGGACATTAAACCTTTGCAATAGTGGCCTTAGAATATCATTTGCATTTGGGGCTTTTAGAAGAACACGAGCATATTGCCACGCTTGAGGGTCTGACAGTTCTGGCAGTGCTTCCCGAATCTTGAGTGCAATGGATGCAACGATTTGAAAGGTTGGGTTGTCTGCTGCTTGGGTTACATTTCCAGACGCAGTTATTCCTCCCAAAGCCATGTTGTAAGCAAGCCGATAGTTTGCGATGTCTTGCTCGAACCCAATGTTGTCTTTGAGTCGGATCAATACATTCTCTTCATTTCCTCCAATGGCAGCAATGATTCTATCACGATTATCCTCAGCGTCACGTATTTCAGTTGCCAGTCCGTTAATATAGTAAATTTTAGACTTGAGGACAAGTGCAGCGGTATTGAAGCTGAAATTGGGAGAAATAACTGAGTGAATATTTGGTCTGTTTGGTAATGAGCAAGACTTGAGAATCAGTACAGACAGGCAACAGCACAATAAAACAACAAGACGAACAGTATTTCGACCGAACATCCATTTATCCTCACTAATCTAGCGAATTGGGTCAGTACATGTCCATTCTTCTGCGCCAACGACTTGTCCAGAGAACTTGGCATCAACAGTTAAATCTGCAATAACTCTTTCCTGGGTGTTAAGCATTTGAAATTGCACTTCCCTTACTGCCTCAGCAACCTCATCAATGAGATCAAATTGATCAACTCCGCCGAATGCCAATCTTGCACATCGAATTGCTCGGAAACCATCAAGCACTCTTGCACGCACCTGGTCTCGACTATCCCTGTCAACATTCACGATGCTTGCCTGTAAAGCTTTGGCGTATCGCAGCATGGCCTTCCGCTTCAGCTCATCATTGGGATACCGGCGGTAAATCCAGCGCTGCACATCATCACGCACGCCATCTCCATCGGCATCAATCCCCTCCAAAGTTTGCTTGCCCGCCTCCCCTGGATCCGGTGGCAAATTCGGAAACAATCTATCCAGTTCATCGACCGGGATCATATCTGGAGAGGGATCCTCACCCGGATTTTCTGGCACAAATCCAGTAGTGGGATCAGGATTGGGCTCTTCTTCTGCACTGGGGGTAGAACCTCCCCCGCCACTGCACCCACACAGCAACACCAACACAGAAGAGAGCATCAACATAAGCAGTATCCTGAGGCCGTTCATAATCGCCTTGGTTCTAGCAGTTCAAGTGGCACAAGTGACCCCCACAGGGATCCGGCAATCCTTCTATTGGAGCTACAAGCAACACAAAATTAGGGCAGGGATCCCTAGAAGGAACTCTCTCAGGAGGATCTACCGTTCATCACCCGACAAGAGCAAGACTGGATTTGCAGCCTGATGCTCAAGCAGAAACTAACATCTGCTTCAACAAAGTGCAAGTGCGCTGCAACACACAGGCCCAATCTTTAGATTGGTCAGCGTATGATACGGAGCCCTTTTTTGAAGGGGAGAACCTTTAATGGCTGAATCCATCAAGCCAGGTGGTGAGGTCAATCAACGACTGGAACTCCAGCAAGGCTAGACCCAGCTCTTCCAAGCGCTCCACCGATAAAGACCGAATCTGAGCCTCCACCTCCTCAGGCAGGGATCCCATTTTGCCAATCTTCTCAGTGGGAAAAGCAGCCAGAAAGGAGTGACCACCTCAGGGATCCCCGTGGATTGTAGTTGACTGAGCTTGATTAGGGTCTTAGGAACCCCAGCGCTAAACCCAAGATAATAAACAAGCCAAAGCCAATCCGATAAACAATGAACAGCCAGGTGCTGCTGCGCTGCAAAAACTGAATTAGCCAATCGATAGACAAGTAGGAAAAGACGAAGGCCGAAAGCGTCCCCAACCCCTGCGGCAGCAGGGCCTCTGCCTCGAACTCGGAGATAAACTCCACAACCCCCGCCAAAAATAATGCCGGGATCCCCAGCAAGAAGGAGTAGCGAGCGGCAGCCGAGCGCTGCAAATGGAGAAACAGCCCTGCCGTCAGCGTCGAGCCGGAGCGCGACACCCCAGGGATCAGGGACAAAGCTTGGGCCAGCCCTACCCAGATCCCATCCCAAATGCCTAAGCTGTGAAGGTCTCGCTGGCGTTTGCCCGTTTGCTCTGCCCAGCCCAACAACACAGCCAAGCCGATGGCTGCGACGGCGATCACCCACAACTGGCGGGGCGGGGATCCCCAAATGGCCTTGATGGCCCACCCCACCACCACAATCGGCACCGTTCCCACCAAGATCCCGACCGACAGCCGCCAAGGCTCCTGCTGGAAATCTCGTTCTCGCCAAGCCTTCCAAGAGCCGAGGATCAACTGGCGCAGGTCAGAGGCAAAGTAGATCAGCACCGCCCCCAAACTGCCCAACTGGATCACCGCCGTAAACGAAGCTCCCGCATCCGGCCACCCCACCAAAGCCGGAAACACCCGCAGATGGGCCGTGCTGCTAATGGGCAGAAATTCGGTGATCCCTTGCACCATGCCCAAAATTAGAGCCTGCCACCAATTGGGATACCAGGTGTCAGCAAGCAACAAGGTAAACACTCCCCCACCCAAACTTGCCGGATTTGCACAATCCCCATTCTTAGAAAAACTCAGAACTCCGGCTTTTTCCAGCAGCCCATACCACGGCGAACAAACACTTGCAGAGGGATCCCACCCCAACTGGCCGGGAACTTGGGTGTCGCTGTCCCAGACCCGCAAAAGGGCTGTGCCTATAGGATCGCCGCAAAGATCAACAGTAGGTCAGATCATCGGGTCAATAGATCAGAAGCCAATCCGCTCTGGGTCTTCAATGGTAATCAGCCAGTTGCCCACATTCCGGAAGAGGGGGTTGGGTTCCGTACCCCGTACCCGCGCCTCCACACGGTAGATACCGGCAGATGAAGGGTTGCGCACGTTGGAGAGCACCAGACGGATCTCCTGACCGGCAGCAATGGGTTGACGGGCCACCACCTCTAGAGAGCGAAACTCCTCGTTCCAGTACACTTGATCCAGCTCTACAGGCCGGCCTTCTACCTCCAGGCGGACACTTTCCGGATCGATGCGGCCATCGAAATTCCTGTCCCCGTTGATCTGCACTTCTGCCACCGCCACATTCTGGGGGGGAATGGTCAGGCGATAGCGATCCAAACGACTGCGAACCCCGCCAAAATCGAGCCGATAGCTGAGGACAGGTACCCCTTCACTGCCGGTGATCACCAAACCCGACTGCGCCTCTGCAGAATGGGGCATCACCAGGGATCCCAGGCTCCCCATCAACAGGCCCGCCAAGGCCAGCCTCATTCCTCGCCGAGCAAGGCCAAGTTCCTGCGAACATTTCCCTGCTCTCATCACTGCTCTCAACACCCAAACCTCCGCTGGTTGAAACACCTCAGCACCTTCAAAGCTCACTAGCGCGGCCTGTAGACAGCCTGACCGATGGCAAGCAAGGCCGACGCCTCGCCGTCCATTGTAGAGGATGGGATCCCCTCTACCGAGAGAGCTTAAGGCTTATCGAGGTGCGGAAGTGCGTAGTTCGTCCAGGATCCCAGACAAAAACTTTGGGCCGCCACACCCACGGTGCAGCTCCCACGCAACGCTGATTGCGACCACAAGGTGACCTTCGGTGGATTGGCCCTCGCCCTTCTACTGCTTCTTCACTTGAGGAAACTCAGCACCCCCACCCCAATCACCATCAGCACCCAGAGCAGGGATCCCACCAAAATCACATTCTTGGCCCGGCTCCAGTCGCTGGCTGAGCTGTAGAGCACTGGCACCGCCACCACCAACAGCAAGCTGTAAAGCACCAACACCAACAAAGCAATTTGGAAAACAAGCATCATCTTGCGGATCCCTCACAAAAGTCTTGTCTTGGATAAAAGCTCCCGGTAACACCGGATGGCAGCAGGATAAATAGGATGACGCTCTGACTATACCAAAATAGGATCCCTCCCAAGGCCAGATCCGTTGAGGCGGCTGATGGATTCATCTAGACACAGGCTGGAGGCGGAAGGGGTTAAAGTCGGTTGCCACATCGAAGTAGTCTTCTTGTTCTTGCTGCTTTAGCCAGCCGGTAATGGCATAGGTCAGGGGCGTAAACGCCACCTCAACGGCACACTTGAACACATAGTTGGAGAGTATTAAGCTGCCCAGGCCGGGGAACACCCCCCAGAAGGCCAAGGTGACAAACAGTCCAGTATCCACCGCTTGGCCCACCAGGGTAGAGCCGATGGTGCGTGTCCACAGCCACCGTCCCCGCGTCCACACCTTCATGCGGGCCAGTACATAGGCGTTGGCAAAGCTGCCTCCCCAATAGGCGATTAAGCTGGCCAGCACAAGGCGGGGCGTCAGGCCCAGAATCTGGTCGTAGGCTTCTTGATAGGGCCAGTCGGGGGCGGCCGGCAGGGATCCCACGATCATGAATGTCACCGACATGAGGGCCGCCGAGATAAATCCCAGCCAGATCACCCGTCGCGACCGGGCATAGCCATAGACTTCGGTGAGGATGTCGCCGAAGATGTAGCTGAGGGGGAAGAGAATGGTGCCCCCGTCAAAGGTAAAGGGCCCCAGAAGAACGATCTTGGTCGAGGCGATGTTGGAAATCAGCAGCACGGCCACAAATAGAGCCGTCACCGCATCTAGGTGTCGATAAGCTCGCTCAAAAACCCTCTCAGACATCAGGATCCTCCTAGAAGTTTACGGATCTGTCGCAGCTCCTTGACGATCAAGGCCAAACCCTGGGCATGTCGCTCCACTTCGCCGGCGAGCTTGCTGATCTGGGCCTCCAGATTGCTGCTGCGGGATTCCTGACGCGCCAGGCGTTGGTTGATCCCAGAAAGCCGCGCCACCACCTCCCGCTGGATCAAGTTTTCCGTACCTTGAATCAGCAGCGTCTCGATGGCGGTGAGCCGGTTCAGAATCAGTTGGGTGTTGGTTTCGGATCCCGGCTCCGGTGCAGCGGCAGGGGCAACCTGGAGGACCTTTTGGATAAGAGCCAAAAGGGCATCTGCCTCAAACGGTTTCTCGATGAAATCAAAATCGACAAAGGGCTCAGGGATGCGGGCAGTCACCTGTTCCTTCAGCCCCGACATCATGATCACAGGGGTATTTTTCAAGTCACCTTCCCGACGCAGGGCTTGCAGGGTGTCGTAGCCATCCATCTTGGGCATGACAAAATCCAGCAGGATCAGGTCGGGGTGATGTTTTTTGGCCGCTTCCAGCCCTGTCAACCCGTCTTTGGCCTCCACCACTTGGAACTGATCGGCCAAGATGCTGGCCACCATCTTGCGAATCATGATGCTATCGTCAATGACCAACACCGTCTTGGTTGTCATGCTGAGGCGCTCCCTCTTCCCATTATCAAATCGACCTGATCAGCCCCTTCCTCCAGCTCATAGGGCAATCGGGGACATCCTTTTGAGGACACCACTAGAGTACTCCCCTGCTTGGCCAGATGGGGTGTGCTCAGGGATCCAATTCCGCCAGGTTTTCCCCACGCCCAGCGGCTGCCGGCCCGGCGTGGCCGCCTTGCTATAATTAAGTGTAAACAAACGTTAAGCCTTCATTCTTCATTCGCACCTTGCAGGGTTATGAGCCTACAACTAAGTCCTGAGCTGTCGCTGCCGATCCCATCTCCAGTCGGAGAAGCTGCCTACCGCGCTTTTCAGTGGGGCAAAAACATCTTCGGCTTTGCCCACAAAGCGCTCTCCACCCAAGCTTCAGATCTGATGCTCTCCGTGCTCAGGGATCTGCAAAGCTTCTCCTCCGGGAGGACCCCGCCGCCGCGGGCCAAGGTGCGGGTGAGCGCTGACACGCTACAGGTGTTGCGGGCCCGTTATGAACAACTCCTGCAAGCGGACTGGCAAGATGCTGAGGCAGGGTACTACCCGCACGCGCTCTTGTTCGACAACCCCTGGCTGGACTTTGCCCGCTATTACCCGCAGGTGTGGTTGGATTTGCCGCAAATTACTCGGCGGGTTCACAGCAAGCGTTACCAAGAGTTTTCTCAAGACATCTCCACCGAGGGCTATCCGAAATACTACCTGCAAAATTTCCATTACCAAACCAACGGCTACCTGAGCGACAGCTCGGCTGAGCTTTATGACCTGCAGGTGGAGCTGCTGTTTGGGGGCACAGCGGACGCGATGCGCCGTCGGGTGATTCGCCTGCTCAAAGATGCGTTGGATCCCACCTTGGTCAGCCCCCACATCCTCGATGTAGCCTGTGGCACGGGGCGGATGCTGCGCTTGCTGCGGGGATCCCTGCCCAAAGCAGCTTTGTATGGCCTGGATCTTTCTCCTGCCTATCTGCGCAAGGCCAACCGACTGTTGCAGGAGCTGCCGGGGGAGCTGCCCCAGCTTATCCGCGCCAACGCCGAGGCCATGCCCTATGCCGATGCCACCTTTGACGCCGTCATCAGCGTTTTTCTCTTTCATGAGCTGCCTGGCCCGGCCAGACAAAATGTCATCAACGAGATGAGTCGGGTGGTGAAGCCAGGGGGCGTGGTGGTCATCTGCGACTCGGTGCAACTGCTGGATTCGCCAGAGCTGAAGGAGACGATGGAAGCCTTTATGCAAACCTTCCACGAACCCTACTACCGCGACTACATCCACGACGATCTGGGGGTGCGCCTGCAACAGGCAGGCTGTGCGGTGCTGCGCCGGGAGACTCACTATGTCAGCGCCTACATCCTAGCCCGTAAGGGTTGAGCGCCCTTTCCACAAGCTTAAGAGGAAGAGTAAATCGGCGGTCACTTGTCCAGAGGGTGTATAGTAGTTTTAGACACGAAACCTTGGATGAGAAGACGGGCCACTGACTGGATAACCTTCAGGTGCAAGTCCGTCCGAACTCTTTTCTTGTACTTAGGCTCATGTCCCACCCCCATGGATCCCTCCGCGCCGGTATCACTGCTCTCAAGCAGGAGCGCTACCTGGAGGCGATCAACCTTCTCGAGTCCTTCTGCTACTGCTGTTCCATCCAAGAGAGACAAGAGAGTTTGTCCCGCCGCCTGAGCGAGCGCAATGGCTCGAGGGCAGATCCGGAAGAATGCGTTTTGGCTCGTGTAGCTCTGATCATGGCATATCAGGGCAGTGGTGACTTGGAGCGCTCAACTGCCCTTTGCCAAGAGCTGTTGGAGGAGAAGGAAACTCCTGAGTCCGCTCCCTGGGCTCGGGAATGGGCAGCTCAGGCTCTACCTACCCTCAAGCAGGCTTCAGAACACTCCATGCCCCCTGAGGAAGTCATGGCGCGGCTACCCGTTCTCCGGCAGTTGGAAGACTGTCAGCCGCTGTGTAGCTCCCGCGATCCGGCTCCGCATCTGCTCAAATCTGGCTCTCTCTGAGGGAGAGGATCTGCAAGGAGCGGTGAACGCCCGGCTCTAGCCTTTATTCTCAACACAGTTCCACAGCAATCTTATGTCTGCTGCCGAACCGACTACCTATCATTTTGTCGTTGCCAGCCTGTCTTTCTTACGTTCTGAGCCTCTGGAAGAGGTGCTGGAGGAGCGTCGTCGATACTGCGAGGAGCGCCATTGCCCTGTCGATTTCTTCTGGGTGCCCCAGCCGGCCTTCATGGAAGCTCCAGAGTTAAAGCCCCTGCGGGACAAGTTGAAGGAGCCCCTGGGGGCAGTGGTATCCACCAACGCGGATTTTATTCGTTGGCTGAGCCTGCGCCTGACTTTTGTGGAAAAGGGCAGCTTTGTGGCTCCCAGCGAGTCGATCCCGGATCCCTTGCGCTCCTTGTCTGCCGCAGGAAGCTAGGCCTGCCGATTCCCAAGATTTGGGTTGGTGGATTGGAAGGCGGGCCAAGATAAGATCGGGGCACCCCATTTCCACTTTTGTTTGCTGACGGGATCCCATTCTGTTGTGGGGCCGACGTCGGGGAAATGGGCAGGTCACCTGGGGAGCATGATGACTTTGGAGCAACGATGGGGCTGGCCGGAGGGAGGGGCAGGGATCTGCCACCCCAGTTCCCCTCTCCAGAATCCCCCACCTGCGTCAACGCCAACTTGGGGGCTGAAGTCAGAAGCTCTCTTGCCTGAGCCGACAGCAAGCCCCGCCCTCAGCTCGCCGGAGTGTTCTCCTGGGGATCCCTTGCCAGAGCCATCTCCTGAAGATCCCGAAAAAGGGCAAAAAGAAGAGAAAGAAGATCAAGGTCTATCTGAGCCGGGCCTGAGCAACTTTGTGGCCGTGCTGCGCCGGCGCAATTTCCTGCTGCTGTGGATGGGGCAGGCGTGTTCCCAGTTGGCGGACAAGGTGTTGTTGGTGCTGCTGATTGGGTTGGTTGCCCGCGAATTTCAGCCGGAAGGGGCTTCCATCAGCGGTTGGGTCTCGGCCATCATGCTGGCTTTTACGCTGCCGGCGATGCTATTGGGCAGCCTGGCAGGGGTATTTGTGGATCGCTGGCTGAAAAAAGGGGTGTTGGTGCTCTCCAACCTGGGGCGTGGGATCCTAGTGCTGCTGTTGCCGCCGCTGCTCTGGCTCACTGCCGGGCGCGACCTTTGGCCGGGGATCCCCTTGGGGTTTGCGGGGCTGTTGCTGGTGAGCTTTGCCGTCTCGGTTCTAACCCAGTTTTTTGCTCCTGCCGAGCAGGCGACTTTGCCCCTGATCCTGCCGAAGCGAGAGCTGCTGGCGGCCAACTCCCTGTACACCACCACGATGATGGCTTCGCTGATCGTCGGGTTTGCCGTGGGGGAGCCGCTGTTAACCCTGGCAGATCGTTGGGTACGCCATTGGTTGCCGGGCTGGGAAGTGGGGCCGGAGCTGTTGGTGGGGGGAGCCTACCTCTTGGCGGGATCCCTGCTATTGCTGCTGCAACCCCACGAGAAGCTAGAGCCCCGGCGTTGGGAAGTCCCTCACCTCTGGGAAGATCTCCGGCTGGGCCTGCACTATGTCGGCCAGGTGCCCCTGATCCGAGCTGCTTTGGTGCAGGTGGTGGTGCTTTACTCGCTGTTTGCGGCGCTGGCAGTTTTGGCGGTGCGCATGGCCGAAGTGATGGCAGAGCTGAAGCCGGATCAGTTCGGGGTGTTGTTGGCCGCTGCTGGCCTAGGCATGGGGATCGGCGCCTTTTGGGTGGGCCATACGGGCCGACGGGTGAGCCGCCGCGCCTGGGTTGGCCTGGGATCCCTGCTGCTCTGTGGGGCTCTGGCAGCCCTCTCCTGGACGACCCACTGGCTGCTGCCCAGCTTGGGCTGGATTGCCCTGTTGGGCTGTGGCGGGGCTCTGGTGGCGGTGCCGATGCAAACCTTGATCCAAGAGGAAACGCCCGACCATCTGCGGGGCAAGATTTTTGGGCTCCAGAACAACGCCGCCAACATTGCCCTCAGTTTGCCGCTGGTGTTTACGGGATTGGCGGAAGCTTGCTTTGGCCTTCCCTGGATGTTTGTGGCCCTGGCTGTTCTGACGGGGCTGGCGGGGCTGTACACCTGGAGCTTATTGGGCAGAGAGGCCCCCTAAATCCTGCCGCAGCGCCAGGCTGGATACCCTCTTCTGGGGGAACGGGTCAAGGCAGGAGCCAACTCTGCTACTCTTGTAGAGGTTTAAGAATCGAGACTCCCTTTGCAGCTCAGCGTTTCAGCTCCGCGGGGATCCGCCCATGCACATCGCCTGGATAGGCAAAAAGACACCTTTCTGTGGCAACGTCACCTATAGCCGCGAGATGACCAACGGCCTTTTGGATCGAGGGCATCAAGTGAGCTTTTTTCACTTCACCAACGAGGGCCAACCGCCCGCCCTGGATCCTGGAGGTGAAGGCTGGAGGGCGGAGCTGGATCGTCGAGACGTTTCCCTCCCCTGTCTGTACAAGTCGCAGATTTACACGATCCCGGCCCCCAACGCCAAGCGGTTGCTCACCCAGGCCCTCAAGGAATTGCAGCCGGATCTGGTGCATGCCTCCTTGACCATTTCTCCCATCGACTTTGTGTTGCCGGAGATCTGCGCTGAGCTCAACCAGCCGCTGGTGGCTACTTTCCACCCTGCCTTCGACCGACGGCGGCGCAACATCGCCTCTCGCACCCAATACTTGGCCTACCAGCTCTACGCACCGTGTTTGGCCAACTATCACCGCACCATCGTCTTCTCGGAAACGCAGCGGGAGATCTTGGTCAAGCTGGGGGTGCGCCCCCAACAGGTGGTGGTCATTCCCAATGGTGTGGATGTGGACAAGTATGCGCCTGGGCCCTCCACCCTCAAACAGCGGTTGGGACTGGAGCGGATCTTCGTCTATCAGGGGCGGGTTTCGCCGGAGAAAAACCTGGAGGCCCTGCTCAAGGCTTGGAAACACTCCCAAATGGGGGAGAAGTGTGGTCTGCTGATCGTGGGGGATGGGCCGCTGCTCAACACCCTCAAGCCCTTCTACACCCTTCAACATGGGATCCACTGGCTGGGCTATATTGCCGACGAGCAGCAACGCATCGAGATCTTGCGAGGAGCCGATGTGTTTATTTTGCCCTCTTTAATCGAGGGGCTCTCTTTGTCCCTGTTGGAGGCGATGGCCTGTGGGCTGGCAGCAGTGGCCACCGATGTGGGTGCCGATGGCGAGGTTTTGGCCGATGGAGCCGGGATCCTGCTGGATCCGACACGGGTGACGGCGGAGCTGCAAACGCTGCTGCCTTTGCTGCGGGATCAACGGGAGTTTACCCAACTGCTGGGGATGAAGGCCCGCCAGCGGGTGCTGGAGCGCTATACCCTCAGCCACAACCTCAGCCGGGTGGAACAGCTCTACCGGGAACTGTGCCAGGGATCCCGTCAGCCTCGCCGGGTGTGAGGGAAAATGAGGATCTTGATCTTTGTGTGATAAAGCTTGTGAGATTTTTGCTAAGCTGTTTCGTTACGTTTCCAAGGGATTAAGCCAGCCTTCCCGATGGATGATCACAGCCCCCAAAAGGCCGTTTTAGGGCAGCCCCCTGCCGGGCTGTCAGATTCTTTGTGGTCAGAGTCCTTGCTGGCCCAGGATTCGGGCAAAAATCCCCTCCCCCCCAATGCTCCGTCGCTGTCGCCCACGGACAATTCGGGGGACTTGCGCTCAGCTCAGACCGGCCAGGATGAGGATCCCACCTCTTCAGGTGCCGTTGCGTCCGATGATAGAGAGCTGCCGGAGGTCAAGCCGGCCATTGTGCCTGCCCCTGCAATGCCGGATCGGGTGGCAGAACTGGAGAGAGAACACCATCGGATGCAGTATCTGCTGGCGTGGCTGGCTTTTGCTCTGCGCTCTTTTAACAACTTGAACCAGATCCTGGAGCTGACGGCTTTTGTGGCCAGCCAACTGACCGATGCCGAAGGCGGAGCCCTGGTTTTGTTCAATCCCAACGGCACCATCCAGTTGGATCAACTGCATTGCTCTGATCTCAATCACCGCGAGCAGATTCGGGCTGAGATGGAGCAGATCGCCCAAACTCTCTCGGCTCAAGAGCCCATCCTCAAAACGGAGGGATCCCTCTCTGTTAAGATCCCTGCCCTTGAACACCTCTTGGACGAACGGTTCCGCCAGAGCCTGGGGCCGGATGTACGCCTTTTCGGCACGCCGCTGCTGATTCGCAACTCTGTCCAGGGTCGCTTGTACGTCTTCAGCCGTCAGCCTGGCTACCACTGGGATGAACGTCGCCAGCAACTGTTGCGCTTGGTCGCCGATCAGGCAGGGGTGGCCATCGAAAATGACCGCTTGACGGCAGCCTTGCGCCGCAAGATGGCCCTGGAAAAAGAAATGGAGATTGGCTCTTACATCCAGACCCAACTGCTACCTCGGGAGTGCCCTCAAGTCAAGGGGATTCGCTTGGCAGCCCGTTGCCGGGTGGCCAGCAAAGTGGGGGGCGACTACTATGACTTCATCAAGATTCCCGGCGAACGCCTGGAAACATCCGACTCATCTGAAGAAACGGCAGGCTTTCGCTTGGCCATCGTCATTGGGGATGTGATGGGCAAAGGGGTGCCCGCCGGCCTGTTGATGACCATGACCCGCGCCATGGTGCGGGCGGAGGCCCTCAACCGCCATTCGCCGGCCCGTGTTCTGCAACATCTGAACCGGGCCATGTACAGTGACCTGGAAAACTCCAATCGCTTCATCAGCCTGTTTTATTCGGAGTACGATCCCCGCTCCCATCGCCTCTGCTTCAGCAACGCGGCCCACAACCCCACCCTGTGGTGGCAGGCCCGCACCCGAGAAATTCAACCCCTGGACACAGAGGGGGCGCTGATCGGCTTGGAAGAAAACAGCCACTACTCGGAAAGCTGCGTGCAACTGCAACCCGGGGATGTGGTGGTGTACTACACCGATGGCTACACGGAGACAGCCAACACCCGCGGCGAGCGCTTGGAGACCTCTGGGCTGATGGACGCCATCCAGTACGCTGCCCGTCGCTACGACTCCCCCGAAGACATTTTGGAGAGCTTGTTTGAGCAGATGGATGCCTTCCGAGGCCGTCGGGGATCCCACCCTCTTCCCCTATGGCTGCCCGAGAATCCAGAGCTCCTGTTGCAGGACGAGATTTCCCTGCGACCTGAGCCCGTGGACGACACAACGCTGGTGGTGTTGAAGGTGTTGCCGGACTCTGAGCCAGCCTAGCTAAAAAAGTTCAAACTCAGGGTTAATGACAGCAGGCCGCAACGCTCACAATAGCTCAAGCAAGCTACTCAACGCTACTGGGCTGGGCAGCAACGGTGGGTTGGTTGACGTGGTTTTGCCGGACTACTAGGCTAGTTGGTTAGTTCTGGCATGCGTTCTGCATGGGCTAAAGCCTGCTCCAGCTTTAGTCTGTGTGGCTCTCTCAGAGAGCAAGGAGCGGCTACCTGCAGCTTGCGGGGAAGTCACGCCTGTGGAGATCCCTCTGGCGGGGCAGTGGGGGTGATCTCTGCTGCCAGCCATAGTTAGTTAAGGCAGGAAGAAAGCAGAAGCGCGGCAGACGCTGAGCACTCCGCGCCGCCGGTGCGAGTGGAAGTGTTTGTTGGCGTTTCGTAGGTCTTTCAGAGCGGTACGCTCTAGCTGGCGGAGCATGCCTCTAACCCCCAAAACCC
>NZ_JANSHV010000057.1:0-6286 GCF_047461775.1 Synechococcus sp. R6-5 | reverse complement strand
CAATGGCTACTCGCTGTTTCATCCCTCCTGACAGATGGGCCGGTCGCTTGTCGGCTGCCCCCTGCAACCCCACACGGCGAATGTGTTCTGCCACAATCCGGCTTCGCTCTGCTTTGGGAAGGGATCCCAGCACCTCGTCCACGGCCAGGGCAATGTTCTCCCGCACCGTCAGCCAGGGCAGCAGGGAATAGTTCTGAAACACCACCATGCGATCTGGGCCGGGATCTGTAACTTGTCGGCCCTCCAGGAGAATGCCTCCGCGGGAAGGCTTTTCCAGGCCAGCAATGATGTTGAGTAGGGTCGATTTGCCACAGCCGGAGTGGCCAATTAGCGAGACAAATTCCCCTTTTTGGATCTCCAGGTGGATGTCTTTCAGGACAGGATAGACCTCTCCGTTGTCGAGGAGAAATTCCTTGTCGACATGATCCACTTCAATGTAAGGCTGAGTCTTCATGATTCCCCTGAGATGATTTCTGAGAGCATGGAGAAATTGTCAGCAACCAATCTAAAACTCGGCCAAGCTCATTTAGCGATCCTCAGCCACCACCAGCGAGCCAATCCAAGCCGTGATGCGATCCAGCAGAAGACCCACCATCCCGACATAGATCAAAGCCAGAATGATTTCGCTGATGCGGGAGCTATTCCAGGCATCCCAGATGAAAAATCCAATGCCCACACCGCCAATCAACATTTCCGCTGCCACAATGGCCAGCCAAGACAAGCCCACCCCAATGCGCAAGCCGGTGAAAATATAGGGCACAGTTGCCGGGAAAACGATTTTGAAAAAGTACTTCCAGCCGGACATGCGCACAATTCTGGCCACATTGCGGTAGTCCTGAGGGATCTGCTGTACGCCGACAACGGTGTTGATCAAAATGGGCCAGAGGGCCGTAATGAAGATTACGAAAATGGCGGAAGGGTTGGCATCCCGAAAGGCAGCCAAAGAAATCGGCAGCCAGGCCAAAGGCGGCACCGTGCGCAGCACCTGAAAAATGGGATCCAAAGCCTCGTACAGCCAGCGATTGACCCCGATGATCATGCCGCCCACAACCCCCACCAAGCCAGCCAGGGCAAACCCAATGAACACCCGCCGCAAGCTGGCCCAAATTTGCCAGAACAGCCCTTTGGCATTGCCGCCATAGTCAAAAAAGGGATCTTTAATGAGGGGATCCCAGGTGTCCTGCCAAACCTGGAGAGGGGTGGGCAAGTTGGCTCCGGGGCGGCTATAGGCAATTTGCCAGAGAACGAGCACTATTAAAATGGCCGTGGTGGGCAAAAGAACGCGGCGCAGCACTTGGTGGATTTGGACTCGCTGCCTCCAAGCAGAAGAAGATGCAGAGCTGGCCGGGGAGTGGAGCCCGGCATTGGACTGAAGAACAAAGCCTGGGCTGGTTTTCAGCAGCCAGTGGCCTAGGCCAACCAGTAGGGGAAGCAGGATCCGAAAGAGGTGGTAGCCCAACTGTAGGGCAGAGTGGAAAATCCTCATGGCTTGCTGGGAGTAAGGTTGAAGTCAACTTAAGAGGATCCCAAGAGAGAAGGGGTTTCAGTTGAACACTCTTTGTGGGGATTCGGGGATCCCTTCTCTCCTGGACAGAGGGTTTGCAGCTAACTTGCTGGGGAAAGTTGGGAAATTAGGCCAGCTTCTTAATCGCCAATTTCTCCAGGTAGGCGGCAGGATTTTCGGGATCGAACTGCACCCCGTCGAAGAAGGTTTCCACTCCTCGAGAGGTGCTGGGGGGAATGGCTGCCCCCTGACCAATGGCTTTGGCAGCTTCTCGCCAGAGTTCTTCCCGATTCACCCGCTCCACCAAGGCTTTGGTATCGGTGTCGGCAGGCAGATAGCCCCAGCGGATGTTTTCGGTCAAGAACCAGAGATCGTGGCTCTTGAAGGGGTAGGAAGCGTAGTCCTGCCAGAACTTCATCAGGTGGGGGCTGTTTTCAACGACCTTGCCGGTGCCGTAGTCAAAAGTGCCCCGAGAACGGCCCAAGATATCGGGCACAGGCACCCCCAGCCAGCGGCGGTCGCCGATGATGCGACACATCTCCTCTTTGTTTTCCATCTGGTCGCACCAGATCTGGGCTTCTAGCACCGCTTTCAACAGGGCAAGGGTGGCTTTCGGGTGCGCATCCACCCAGTCGGCCCGCAGGGCAAAGGCCTTTTCCGGGTGGCCGTTCCACAGCTCGCCGGTGGTGAGGGCACTATACCCCTCTTTTTGGTTCACCAGCTGGGCATTCCAAGGCTCGCCCACACAGAGGGCTTCCATGGTTCTGGATTTCATATTGGCCACCATCTGCGGCGGCGGCACCACAATGACGGAGACGTCGCTAGTGGGATCGATCCCGCCTGCGGCCAGCCAGTAGCGCATCCATAGGTCGTGGGTGCCACCAGGGAAGGTCATCGCACATTTGGGATCTTTGCCGGCAGCTCGAAGCTCGGCAAACTTGGCCTTGAGGGGGGAACTATCCAGGCCGATTTGCAAATCCCGATATTGGTTGGAAATGCTGATGCCCTGACCGTCCAGATTGAGACGGGCCAAAATGTACATAGGCACCGGCTTGCCATCGGTAACTTTGCCGGTGGTGATGAGGTAGGGCATGGGGGTGAGGATGTGTGCCCCATCGATGCCGCCGGCGGCGGATCCCAGCACCAAGTTGTCGCGGGTGGTGCCCCAAGAGGCCTGCTTGACCACCTCTACGTCCTTCATGCCGTACTTGTCGAAAAACCCCTTCTCTTTGGCGATGATCAGGGGGGCCGCGTCGGTTAGAGCGATGAACCCCAGCTTGGCGCTGGTGGTTTCGGGAGTATCGGCCTGCGCCACCCAGTAGCCTTTGCCCAAGGATTGCGATTGGGCGCGCGGGATCCCAGCCGTAGCCGCCCCAGCCGTGAGAGCAGCCACCCCGGCCAAAAATTGCCGACGGGAGACGGGAGAGGAAGTGCTGAACAGCTTAGACATCGAAACCTCCAAGATTTACAACGACGAAGAAAGAAAAACTTTCAGGACGGCAACAGAACCGCTAGCGGGTTACCAAAACAGAAGCCTGGGCAGCGGACGGATGCTGACGTGGCTTGGCCCCAAAGTGTTCAATGAGCAGCTCCACCAAGACCGGCTTGAGGTCTTCGCAAGGGATCCCTTTGCGCACGCATTCGCCCAGCTTGGCGTCTTTGCCCACCTCTCCCCCCATGTAGATGTCCACGGCCTCCACCACCCTGCCGTCCTTGCGAGCAGTGGTGCCCATAAGGCCGATATCGGCTACTTGGGGTTGGCCGCAGGAGTTGGGGCAGCCCGTCCAGTGGATGCGCACCGTTTGGGGGATCTCCAGCTCCGCCTCCAGCTCCTCCATCAAGGCCACAGCCCGGTTTTTGGTCTCGATAAGGGCAAAGTTGCAGAACTGGTTGCCCGTACAGGACACCAACCCCCGCTGCAAGGGCCCTGGGTTGGGGGAGAACTTCTTCAAGAGCGGCTCTTTGAGGAGCGGGGCCACTCGGGAGTCGGGCACATTGGGGATGAGCACGTTCTGCTCCACTGTCAGCCGCAGCTCCCCGGAGCCGTACACCTCCGCCAAGCGGGCCAGCTCCATCATCTCCAGGGCGTTGAGCCGCCCCACCGGCACATGCAGGCCGACAAAGTTGAGGCCCGGCTGCTTCTGGGCATGCACCCCCAGCAGATCCCGCTTGTGCCAGACCACCTCATCTTTTTCCGCTGCCCTGAGCAGAGGGTGGCCAGTCTGGCGCTCCACAGCCGCCCGGAACTTCTCTAGGCCCCACTCGTCAATGAGCCACATCAACCGCGCCTTTTGCCGGTTGGCCCGCAGGCCGTGATCCCGGTAGACCAGCAGCACCGCCTCACACAGGGGAACCACATCGCGGGGATCCACCCAGACATCCAGGCCGATAGCCTCGGCGCAGCGGCGAGCCGAGAAAAAGCCGCCCACCAGGACGTTGAAGCCCAGGCGGCCATTTTTGAAGGCGGGCACAAAGGCCAGGTCGTTGATCTCCGCATGCACGGAGTTGTCGCGACAACCGCAGATGGCGATGTTGAACTTGCGCGGCAGGTTGCTGAAGGAAGGGTTGCCCTCGCCGTTGTTGGTGATCATGTCCTGCACCTTGCGAGTGAGGCCGCGCACATCGATCAGCTCATCCGGGTCAATACCGGCCAGAGGGGATCCCGTGATGTTGCGCACGTTGTCCATGCCCGACTGGATGCTGGTCAGGCCTACCTCTTTCAGGTAGCCCAGGATCTGGGGCATTTCCTCGATGGGGATGCCCCGCAGTTGCAGGTTCTGCCGGGTGGTGATGTCGGCTACGCCCTGTTCTCCATAGGGGTGGATGATTGCGCCCAACATCCGCATTTGGCCGCTGGTTAGGATCCCATTGGGCAGGCGCAGCCGCAGCATGAACTGACCTGGGGTGCGCTTGCGAAAGAAGATCCCCAGCCACTTGAGGCGGTGATCCCGGTCGTCTTCAGGAATGTTCTCCCAACCCATCCGGGCAAACGCCTCCAGCTCGGCCTTGACCGCCAGCCCATCCTTTTCGCTTTTGAGGCGTTCAAATTGGTTCGCCATGATCGCTGCCGTGGGGTGAACACTGGCTACCCTAGCGATGACGAACCGTTAACTTTGGTATTGGCAGTTACACTTTGTAACAGGTTATGCAGTTTTGTCATTCTCGAATTGCGCTTTATGCATAAAGTCAGGCTTCCAGGAGCAGCAGACCCCTCTTTCCCCTTTGGGAAAGGGGCTGGGGGTGAGGAAAAGCTAGTTGAGAGGGTTGAAAGAGTTGAAAGGCTCCATCTGCCAGAGCAGACGGGGCGGGATCCCCAGCCCTTCGGTGAGGGGTGCGGGCCGTTGGGAAGTTTGGGGATCGCAGTCGTAGAGAGCGGTGGTGTAGCGGTAGCTGCGGGGGGGGCCACCGTTGAGGCGAATGCCGCTAATTTCAAAGGTGTAGTTGCGATTGGGCTGGATCGAACCCACGGAGTAGGTCAAAGTTTCCAGGCCAAAGGCGGGATCCCCCACGCGGAGATCTCCAACAGGCACCGGCTCGCCGCTGAGGGCATCGGTGATGCGGACTTGGGCTTGGCTGAGATCAGCCTTGCCGCCACGGCTGGGCACCGAGAAAGACCAGCGGTAGGCAGACAGGGGCTGGCCGGAAAACCCTTCTAGGCGGTAGAGGTAGCCGTCTTTCTCCGGGAAGGCGATGAACTCTGGATCTGGCACCGACTCGTCAAAACCGAAGATCCAGTTGGCGTTGGCCTGGGTCACCCGTCCAGCCCGTGGGTCAAAGACAATGCCGTAGGCCCCCTGGGCGTACTGAGGATACAGGTTCCAGCGGCGATGCCCCACATCCACAAAGTTTTCTCGACCTGGCTCGGCAAAATAGATGTCCACCTGCCGCGCCAACACCCGGCCTGGATCGGGGCCGTTCAGCTCTAGGATGGGCCCAACCGCCAGGTTGCTGAAGCGGGATCCCGCCTCCCCAGCAGGGGTAAAGCAGCGCCAAGAAGGGGGCGGCTGGTGGCTGAGAGTACCATTGGCTACCTGCATCAAGGCCGCTTGCTGGGCGGCTTCTAGGAACTGAGGATTGAGCTTCACCGGCGGTAACTGGTGCAACAGCCGTAGAAAATTCAGCCGATCCATCATCTTTTGGGCTGCTGCAGGCGTAAGGCGACCGGGGTTGCAGGTAGCAACCTGGGGCTGTTCGGCGTAAATAGGCCCCGTGAAGCTGCGGGTCTGGCGATCCAGCCGGCACAGGAAGCTGGCAATCGGCACCTCCCCTGCCCGCGGTGGCTCCATCGAGGTAGGGGATCCTCCACAGGCCGCCAGCAGACAAAGACAAAAGATCCCCGCGATCCTCAAAGCCCAAGGCTGAACCAACTTGGGCAACCGCTGCAAGGGCATGCAAAAACCAGCCGAATTATGAGCCGGTGGGGGTGGGGGTGATGCTGGGGGGGCTGACGGTGCTGCTGCTGCTCTCGCCACAAGCAGGCAACAAGCCCAGACAGGCAAACAGGGCTAAGGCTGCCAAAAGCTGGTGGGTCACTTTGGGTTGCAACGTAGCCATGACAACAAACCTCCCAAATGCTGTTGGGTTTGACTCTGTTCTATCACCTGGCCGAGTGGGCCACAGCGTCAAAACTCATGCCGACAAGGGTATAACTTAAGCCCAAGTCAAGGAATGCTCACCCAACTCAGCCACATCCACTAGGGATGACATCGAAGCCCACTTTCTCTCTCCACCCATAGTGGAGTACGGATCCCCACAACTGATACATTCACGCTGAACTCTCCT
>NZ_JANSHV010000056.1:0-16287 GCF_047461775.1 Synechococcus sp. R6-5 | reverse complement strand
AGCAGTGTTCAGCGTAAATGTATCAGATTCATGATGGCCCAATAAGGGATCCCCACAGCAATGCTATCGCTTCTGACCATTCCACCGTAGCTCCGTAGGTATCGCCCGTGTGTCCTCCCAACTGGCGGTAGATCCAGTAGCCCACGGCCCAAGCCCCCAGGGCGGATCCCAGCGTCCAGAGCAGCAAAGGGGGCCAAGCCAAGATCCCAGCCCAGCCCAACCCCCCGGTGATGGCCAGCACAAGCAGAGTGCCCGGCCACAGGGATCCCGGCAGGGAAGTGGAGTCTTTGAGGAAGCGGGCGGATCCCTGCTCGCGCAGATAGGGGTACAGGGCAATGGCGAGCAACTGGCCCCAACGCCCCCAGGCGGGCACCAGCAGCAAGAGGGGCCAAGCTCGAACGCTGCTCAGGGCAGCAAATTTCAGCAGCAGCAGCAGCACCAAGGCCAGTACCCCATAGGCCCCGGTGTGGCTGTCGCTCATCACCTGCAGACGGCGACGGGATCCCTGCAAGTCAGATTTTTGCCCATCCTCAGTTGACCGTTCCGGATCCCCTTTGTAAGGATTCTTGTGGACATTGATCGCCAAGCCATCGGCAGTATCGGCCACCCCGTCCAGGTGCAGCCCACCGGTCAAGAGAACCCACAGGGCCAAGAGCAAAGCGGCCCGCACCGGATTGGGGAAAATCTGCAGCAGGATCCCAGCCAGGGAGAGGATCCCGCCCAGCAACACACCTACCCCTGGCAGCCAGGCGGCAATGCCCTCAAACGGCAAGTCTCCGACCCACCCCAGAGGCAGGGCCGTGTAGAAAGTCAAGGCTGCCCAGAAGCGCCGCAATCGCTCAGTCCTTGAGTCTGTGTAAAGGGATCCGCCAATCCAGCCCTCTGGGAGAGAAAATAGGAATCCTTGCGAACGGTGCGCCCCACCACAATGGTGAGCCTGACAATGGTGAGCTTGGCCACCAAAGCTCCGATGGCGCCCACCGCGGCCAACACCAGAAAGAGGGCTGCTTTTTCAGAAAGACTGGGATCCGCGGAGTCTGGTTCGAGTTCATGCTGAAGATCCTCCATCGCGCGGGTTGGCAGTTCCAACTCAGTCTGTCCTAGGGGGCCGGGAACTCTCTTGGATCCTAAGCAGGGATCCCTTGCCCCAGCTCTCTATCGAAGCTGGAACAGACCGCAGAGTTAGCGGATGTATTCCTTCAACACGCTGTTGCGGTTGGGGTGGCGCAACTTGCGCAGAGCCTTAGCCTCGATCTGCCGGATTCGCTCACGGGTGACATTAAAGATCTGGCCGATTTCCTCCAGCGTTTTCATGCGGCCATCATCCAAGCCGTAGCGCAACTTCAACACATCCCGTTCGCGGGCGGTGAGGGTTTCCAAAACACTTTCCAGATCTTCTCTGAGCAAGACTTTGGCCACCCGATCCTCCGGCGTCTCCCCCTCTGACTCGATAAAGTCTCCCAGCCGAGAATCCTCTTCCTTGCCGATGGGGGTTTCCAAAGAGATGGGAAGCTGGGCCGACTTGGCGATAAAGCGCAACTTCTCGATGGTGATCTCCATGCGGGTGGCGATCTCCTCTTCGGTGGGCTTGCGGCCCAATTCCTGGGAAAGCAACTTGGTTACCTTTTTGATGCGGGAGATCGTCTCGTAGAGGTGGACAGGCAGGCGAATGGTGCGGGATTGGTCGGCAATGGCGCGGGTGATGGCCTGTCGAATCCACCACGTCGCATAGGTGGAGAACTTGTAGCCCTTCTCGTGGTCGAATTTCTCGGCTGCCCGAATCAGGCCCAGGGATCCCTCCTGAATCAAATCCTGAAAAGACAGGCCCCGGTTCATGTACTTTTTGGCGATGGACACCACCAAACGCAGATTAGACTGCACCATCTTTTCTTTGGCCCGCCGCCCCCGATGCAACCGCCGCCGAAATTCCGGCAAGGACATCTTGACCTCTTCTGCCCAGAGGGTGTCCGGCACCTCTTCTGGGTCTGACCAGAGGCCCATACGCTGAAAAACGGCCTCGCGAGCGCGCTCTAGCTCCAGCAGATCGGCAATTTTTCGGGCTAGCTCGATTTCTTCATCGGCCCGCAGCAGCCGGATACGCCCAATTTCTTGCAAATAGACCCGGATAGAGTCATCGGTGTAGGGCTTTTTCTTACTGGCCGCCTTGCGCTTTGAGCGACCTTTGGCACCGGCGGCGGCAGTCTCTCCATCCTCCTCTGCTGCCTCTTCGTCGTCGTCATCCTCATCAAAAGCATCAGTGTCACCGGTATCCAGTTCGCTCTCGAGGGTATCTGTCTCCGTGTCCAACTCCAGGGTGCCAGAAGGTGGATTTTCCAGATCCGATTCGAGAAGAGCTGTTTTACCCGATTTCACCAATTCCTTTGCTTGAGCCATGCTGAGTTCCTCGTGATCCTAATCACAGACAAATGAAGGTGACTAAGGGAGCTTAGACGCCAAAGGGAGAGGAGCAAGTTGCAGCTCTGCTGCATCCCACAACGCCAGAGTGAGGGAGCCGATATCCGCAAGCCAAAGCCTGACTTGCCCTAGGCCAGCCTGCCCGCTTCTGAATAACCGATTGCTCGGGTCAATCTGGAAGCAGATATCGCTCATGGAGCTCAACTGAACTGGCGCAAGACTCGTCTTGATGGACGGGGCCTCTCGAGGTGGCGAAAGGTGGATCTTTCTCTTCGTCGATCCTGCGACGGAGTGCGAGGCACTTTACCAAGGGGACGGAACATTCAGCACCTCAACCACTCCAACCTGCGAGGAGAAGATCGCTCTACAGCAGGCAGCAAACGACTCTGGGGGGAGCCTTTGCGAGCAACTGTAGCCGTTCACACCAAAACGTCTTCCCTAAATTAGCCCGACCTGGGGGAAACAGCAACGGGGCAGGCAAAGAAAATGTTAAATTCACCTCAACAATGGCCAGAATGGAAGCCCTGGCCAGGGATCCATCCTTCGGCCTAGTCCGAGCAAATGGCTCGATGCTAACTTAAATCAGACTCTAGGTCGATGACACCCTGCCTGACTTTGACTTCTATGACCCATCCCTTCCTGCAGCATCTTCAGGAACGTGTGATTGTCTTTGATGGGGCGATGGGATCCTCCCTCCAGGCCCAGAACCTGACGGCAGCGGATTTTGGTGGGCCGGAGCTGGAGGGTTGCAACGAGATGCTGGTGCTGACCAAGCCGGAGGCGGTGGAGCGGGTACACCGCGGCTTTCTGGAAGTGGGGGCCGACGTTGTTGAGACCAATACCTTTGGGGCCACCTCCATCGTTTTGGCCGAGTACGGGATCCCGGAAAAAGCCTACGAGCTGAACGTGGCAGCAGCCCGTTTGGCCAAGCGGGTAGCAGCCGAGTTTGCGACGCCGGAAAAGCCCCGTTTTGTGGCCGGCTCCATTGGCCCCACCACCAAGCTGCCCACCCTGGGGCACATCAGCTTTGATGAGATGCGGGCTGCCTACGAGGAGCAGGTGCAGGGGCTAGTTGACGGTGGGGCGGATCTGCTGATCATCGAGACCTGCCAGGACATTTTGCAGACCAAGGCGGCCCTGGTGGCCGTGCAGCAGGAGTTTGCCCGACGCGGGATCCGCCTGCCGGTGGTGGTGTCCCTGACCTTTGAGGTGCAGGGGACAATGCTGGTGGGCACGGAGATCGGGGCGGCCCTGGCCATCCTGGAGCCCTATCCCATCGATGTGCTGGGCCTCAACTGTGCCACTGGCCCAGACAAGATGGTCGAACACATCCGCTATCTGTCCCGCCATTCTCCTTTCCCCATCTCCTGCATCCCCAACGCTGGCCTGCCGGAAAACATCGGCGGCAAAGCCCACTACAAGCTCACCCCGGAGCAGTTGCGCTTCCACCTGGAGCATTTTGTGCGGGATCTGGGGGTAGCGGTGGTGGGAGGGTGTTGCGGCACCCGTCCCGAGCACATTGCCGCCTTGGTGGAAGCTGTGCAGGGGCTGCGGCCCAAACGTCGTAGCATCGAACGGATCCAGGCTGCTGCCTCGATTTATGCCCCTCAGCCCTACCTGCAGGAGAACTCTTTTTTGATCATCGGCGAGCGGCTGAATGCCAGCGGCTCCAAAAAGATGCGGGAGCTGCTCAACGCCGAAGACTGGGATGGCCTGGTGGCCCTGGCCCGCGAGCAGGTGCGGGAGGGAGCCCACATCCTGGACGTGAATGTGGACTACGTGGGCCGGGATGGGGTGCGGGATATGCGGGAGCTGGTGTCCCGGCTGGTCACCCAAATCCAAATCCCCCTGATGCTGGACTCCACCGATTGGCAAAAGATGGAGGCGGGCCTCAAGGTGGCGGGGGGCAAATGTCTGCTCAACTCCACCAACTACGAGGATGGGGAAGAGCGCTTCTTCAAGGTGCTGGAGCTAGCTAAAACCTACGGCGCCGGGGTGGTCATCGGCACCATCGACGAAGAGGGCATGGCCCGCACCGCCGACAAGAAGTTCCAGATTGCCGAGCGGGCCTATCGCCAGGCGGTTGAGTACGGGATCCCGCCCTACGAGATTTTCTTTGACCCCCTGGCT
Source organism: Synechococcus sp. R6-5 (assembly GCF_047461775.1). Lineage (NCBI taxonomy): Bacteria > Bacillati > Cyanobacteriota > Cyanophyceae > Synechococcales > Synechococcaceae > Synechococcus > Synechococcus sp. R6-5. Next base: position 11,742 of record NZ_JANSHV010000056.1, on the reverse strand, counting down.
TTGCCCATTTCCACCGGCATCGAGGAAGACCGGGCCAACGGGGCAGCCACCCTGGAGGCCATCCGCCGTATCCGCCAGGCTTTCCCGGAGACCCACATTCTCTTGGGCATTTCCAACATCTCCTTTGGGCTCTCGCCGGCAGCCCGCGTGGTGTTGAACTCGGTGTTTTTGCACGAGTGCCGCGAGGCCGGCCTGGATGCCGCCATCGTCAGCGCCGCCAAGATCCTGCCCCTGAACAAGATCCCCGCAGAGCAGCAGCAGGTGTGTCGGGATCTGATCTGGGATAGGCGGCAGTTTAACGCCGTTCGCGTTAGCGGGACGGAGTCCTCGGGCATTTGCACCTACGATCCTCTGGCGCGGCTGACGGAGCTGTTTGCGGGAGTTTCCAGCCAAGAGCTGCGGGCAGCCAGATCCCTGGCCACGCTGCCTCTGGAGGAGCGCCTGCGGCGGCACATCATCGACGGCGAGCGGATTGGCCTGGAAGAAACCTTGGCGGAGGCACTGCAGAACTATCCTCCCCTGGAGATCATCAACACCTTTTTGCTGGATGGCATGAAAGAGGTGGGGGAGCTCTTCGGTGCCGGCAAGATGCAACTGCCCTTTGTGCTGCAGTCGGCAGAAACCATGAAAGCGGCGGTGAAATACCTGGAGCCCTTCATGGAAAAGGTGGGAGGGGAAGTGTGCAAAGGCACTCTTTTGATTGCCACCGTCAAGGGGGATGTCCACGATATTGGCAAAAACTTGGTGGACATCATCCTCACCAACAACGGCTACAAAGTCATCAACCTGGGCATCAAGCAGCCGGTGGAGAACATCATCGAAGCCTATGAAAAGAGCAAGGCCGACTGCATTGCCATGAGCGGCCTGTTGGTAAAATCCACCGCCTTTATGAAGGAGAACTTGGAGGTGTTTAACGAGCGGGGCATCACGGTTCCCGTCATTTTGGGAGGGGCTGCCCTCACCCGCCGCTTTGTGGAAGAAGACTGCCGCAAGACCTACAAAGGCCAGGTGATCTATGGCCGCGACGCCTTCGTCGATCTCCACTTTATGGATCGGCTAATGCAGGCCAAGGCTGCTGGCCGCTGGGATGACCGGCTGGGTTTTCTGGACGACCTAGAGCAGGGATCCCCCTCTGCCAATGGCCAGAAAGAGGCTTCTTGGGTTCCAGAGGAAACGGATCCCAGCCTGCCCCCTGCGGAGACCACCGTGGGAGCTGCTCCCGCCCTCACCCTCTCCGAGTCCCAAGACACCCGCCGCTCTGAAGCCGTTGCCCTGGAGACCGAGCGACCCATCCCGCCTTTCTGGGGATCCCAGGTTCTCACCTCAGATCAGATCCCTTGGCCGGAAGTCTTCTTCTACATCGACAAGCAGGCCCTGGTGGCCGGACAATGGCAGATTCGCAAGCCCCGCGACCAGTCGGCAGAGGAGTTTGCCGAGTTTATCGCCACCCAGGTGGATCCGGTGATCGAGCGCTGGAAAGAGCGGATCCTGGCAGAAGATCTGCTGCACCCCCAGATTGTCTACGGCTATTTCCCGGCCCAGGCAGAGGGGAACACTTTGATCCTCTTCGACCCGGCCAGCTTCCCCGAGCTGTTTTCCCTGGAGCCAGGCTCCACCACCTATTTCCAACTGCCCACGGTGGAGCGCCCGCAACTCTCTCCAGGGGTGCGGGAATTGGCCCGCTTCACCTTCCCCCGCCAAAAAACCGGCCACCGCTACTGTATCGCCGACTTCTTCGCCGCTCGCTCCACAGGATTGGTGGATGTTTTCCCCATGCAGGCGGTCACGGTAGGGGCAGAAGCCACCGCCTATGCCCAGCGCCTGTTTGCCGAAGGCCAGTACACCGACTACCTGTATTTCCACGGCCTGGCTGTGACCCTGGCGGAAGCCCTGGCGGAATGGTGCCATGCCCGCATCCGGCGGGAGCTGGGGTTTGGCCACGAAGATAGCCCCGACATCCGCAAGATCCTGCACCAGGGCTATCGGGGATCCCGCTATAGCTTCGGCTATCCGGCCTGCCCCAACATTGCCGACCAACGGATTCTGCTGGAGCTGCTCCAGGCCGAGCGCATTGGCCTCACCATGGACGAGAGCGATCAGTTGGATCCGGAACAGTCCACCACCGCCATCGTTGCTTACCATCCGGCAGCCCGCTACTTCAACACTTAGGCTTAGGCCCTCATCTCCAACCTCTCTCAGGGGGAGAGGGGGAACTGTCGAGAACGGCTAGCGGGATCCCAGGCGGGAGCGGCTGTTCGCGTCAGCGGTGCGGAGCACTCCGCAGGGGGAAGCCCACGACCAAGATCAAGGTAACCAGAATGATCAAGGTGGAGAGGGCATTGATTTCCGGGGTAACTCCTCGTCGCGCCGTGCTGTAAATCAAAATCGGCAGGGTCTGGCTTTCGGGGCCACTGGTAAAAAAGGAGATGACAAAATCATCTATCGAAAGGGTAAAAGCCAGCAAAGCGGCAGCTTGGATCCCTGGCATGGCCAAGGGCAAGGTGACATAGCGTAGCTTTTGCCAGGTGTTTGCATAGAGGTCATAGGCTGCTTCTTCCAGGGCGGGATCCAAAAGTTGGAGACGGCTGCGCACCACAATAGCCACAAAAGCAATCTGAAACGTAATGTGGGCCAAGATCATCGTCCCCAAGCCCAGCTCAAAGAGGCCCGTGTAAAAGCGCACAAACTGGTAGAACAGCAGCAGCGCGATGGCCATCACAATATCGGGGACGATCACCGGCAACAGCATCAGCCCCTGCAGGATCTTTTTACCGGGGAAGCGATAGCGATACAGCCCATAGCCCAGCAGGGATCCCAGCAGCGTGCTGACCAGGGTGCTGACCACGGCCAAGACGAGGGTATTTTGCGTGGCCTGCCAGACCAGGGCATTCTGAAACAGGGAAAGGTACCAATCGAAGGTAAAACCTGTCCACGCCAGGCCAAAGCGGGCTCGGTTAAAGGAGTAGACGGCGATCAGCAGAATTGGCAGGTAGAGAAAGCCATAGATGGCATAGCTGACTCCCCGCAGCCAGGTGGGTATCCTTGCCAACATTCGGCCAACATTCGTGTGTGGTATCTCAGTTGTCTCTATCCCACTGTAGAGCAGACCGCCAAAATTGCAGCAACTCCCTAGGCTTTATACATCAGCCTGCAACCCTGCCTATCACGCCAAAGTCCGTTATCAATGGGATATCAATGTGAGGTTATCTGTGGCTGGATTTGTTGAATTGATGATGGGATCCCTGAAGCTGTAAAGACGGCAATCAAAGAACGTGAGCCAAACGAAATGTTTTGCTGTTCGCGTTAGGGGGACGGAGTCCTTGCCTTATTCGGGCAACCCGATACCTGTGACTGGGAAATTGGCAGCACAGGCATTCCCCAACGCCGGCAGTGGGCACTTCCGCGAGGATTGCTAAACTTAGGCTCGGAGTGGTGTGAAAAAGCTGCAACCCATGCCCAAAAGCAGTTCTGGTCGTCTTCGAGAAAAACAAAATCCAGAGGAACCGCACGCCAAAGCTAAGGTTATGTCTTGGCTCGGTGGTCGCCTCAGCAGCAGGGAGTCCAAACCGTTGCGGTGGGGCAATACGGCCTACTGGGAGGCGGTTGGGTTGATGTTGCTAGGGATCCTGCTGATCGTCTATCGCTGGCGGGGCACCCTGCTGATGTTGATCAATCCCGGCTACGTGAATGTGGCGCTGTTGGCCGGGCTGTGTCTGTTGGGCTTGGGGATTGGCCGTTGGCGAGGAGCCAAAGTTGCCTCTTCTGAAGTCCATGCCTCACTATTGGGGCCGCGGCTGGGCGCAGGACTGTTGATCCTGACGGCCCTGCTGGGGTTTTGGGTCGAGCCACGACCACTCTCCAGCCAAACTGCCCTCAACCGAGGGGTATCTCCCTATCTGGGGGTATCTCGTAGCCAGCCGCAGGCTTTTCGCCCCAAGCTCGACCCCCGTCAGCGAACTCTGCTGGACTGGGTGCGCACCTTGGATGTTTACCCGGATCCCTACACCTATGAAGACCAGCCGGTGCGGGTGCAGGGGTTCGTCATTCCCGACAAGCAACCCGACCATTTTGTTATTGCCCGGTTTTTGGTTAGCTGCTGTGCTGCCGATGCTTACCCTGTGGGCTTGCCGGTGCGCTGGCCAGAGGCAGAGCAGTTAACTGCCGACAGTTGGCTGCGTCTGGAGGGGCGCATGGCCGTGGAGCAGCGGGATGGCCAATCTCAGTTGGTAATCGCTGCCGAGCAGGTGGAGCCGATACCGGTGCCGGCCAATCCCTACGCCGACGAGTGAGAGTAGGCGCTCAGATATCGGTTTCGCTCAGCTTAGCGCTCAGGTAATCGAAGGGCTCGGCCACAAAGCTGTAGTCTTCGCCAGAGCCAAGCAGCTCCAGGGTGCGGGTTTTCATGTTTTGGATCCCAATCACCGTCGGGGCGATGGGCACGCCGAGGGAGTTGTAGGTCTCCCGCAAGCCCGCCAACACCCGCTCATCCAAAATGCTGTTGTCGGCAGCCACCAGCGCGTAGGAAGCGTAGCGCAAGAAGTAGTCCATATCCCGCAAACAGGTGGCGTAGCGGCGGGTGGTGTAGGCGTTGCCTCCCGGACGGATGAGATCCGGCACCTGGGCGAACATGGCCGCAGCAGCCGTTTTGACGATATCCACCGAGTTGAGATTGATCACGTTTACGGCCTTGATGCGCCGCAGCCCCGAGTCATAAAAAGCCTTGAGCGCATCCATTGCCTCCCGATCCAAGTAGCGGCCCGTCAGGTCGTAGGTTTTGATCAGTGTGGTTACGGCATCCCGCATATCCCCAGCTCCATTCTTGTGACTTTATTTTGTAAAGTAGCTTGAGATGAAAAAATGAGAAGAGATTTTGCCGGACAACATCCAAAGGTCAACCTTGGAAAATCGAGCCAGAGCCCGGCAACGGCGACGCTTCAGGCTCCCCTTCGCCCTCAGAAGTTTAGCATGCGGGGGTTTCTTTCCCGCTTCCCCCTGAGACAATGGCCAATGTTGTTACGAAAATGTAACTTTTCTGCAACACTCTAGGGATCCGGCGACAACACCCGCAGCGGCTTGAGCTGACCTGCCTGACCGTACCCCAAGCCCAAAAACTTGCCCTCCTCATCCAGCACCCGCAAAGTAGGGGCATCGACAACAGGCCGGTCGAGGAGAATGGCCCGACCCTGCAGCCACTGCTTCGCTTCGGCGGAAGAGAGCTGTACCGCACCCCAATCGGCAAATCCCCACTCGATGGGCAGCAGGGCAGCAGCGGGATCCCCGGATCCCTGCCATTTCTCCAGGGGCAGGCTTTCTGCGATGCGAAAGGGGCCACTTTGCAGCCGTCGCAGCCGGCTCATCAGCCCTCCACAGCCCAATTTTTCCCCCACATCGCGGGCAAGGGCACGAATGTAGGTGCCGGGGCCACAGGCAACTTCCAGATCCACTTCCGGAAAGTCTCCGGCTCGCCAGCCCAGGATGCGCAGTTGCCGAATGACCACCCGTCGGGGTTCCAACTGGAGTTCCGCAGCCTCCACGCCGGCACGGGCCAACTGGTAGAGCTTTTTCCCCTGGCGCTTAAGGGCGCTGTAGAGGGGCGGCACCTGCCAGATCTCGCCGGTAAACTCCCGCAAGCACTGCTCTACCTGCTCGCGACTCAACCCAGGACAAGGGGATCCCACCCGGATCTGCCCTTCGGCATCGTCGGTGTCGCTGCGCTGTCCCAATCGGAAGGTTGCTTGATACACCTTATCCCCCGACAAAAACGACAAAAAGCGTGTTGCCCGTCCCACCGCAATCGGCAAAACCCCCGTTGCCGCCGGATCCAAGGTGCCCCCATGCCCCACCTTGCGGGTGCGCAAGACCCGCCGCACCACTGCCACACAGTCGTGGGAGGTGAGCCCCGCCGGCTTGTCCAGGTTGAGAAAGCCCTCCAGGGATCCCATGCCAGGCATAATATGCATCAACAGTTAAGATTTGTAACTGAGCTGCCCCAGCGCTTAACATGGGGTTAACTTCCGTCTCTGAGTTTGAAGCACCCATGGCTCAGTCTGACCTGTTCTTTCAGCCTATCTGGCAACGCCTCCTGATGATTGCCCCCTTTTTCCTGTGGGGCTCGGCGATGGTGGTGATGCGAGATGCCCTCTCCGAGACCACCCCCCTCTTCATTGCCATTCTGCGGTTGCTGCCGGCAGGGATCCTGGTTCTTGCCTTTCGGCTCTGGCAGGGGCGGGGTTCTGCGTCTCACGCCTGGCATCCCAGAGGGCTGCGCGGCTGGCTATGGGTGTTGGCGTTTGCGCTGGTGGATGGCACATGTTTTCAGGGATTTTTGGCCCAAGGGCTGAAAGAGACAGGGGCGGGCCTGGGATCCGTGCTCATTGACTCGCAGCCGCTGGCGGTGGCTCTGATGGCCACCTGGTTTTACCGCGAGCGGATGGGATCCCTAGGCTGGCTGAGCCTGGGGCTGGGAGTTTTCGGCATTGGCCTCATCGGCCTATCCGGCGAGGGATCCCTGCAGTTGGGGGCCGGCGTCGTTTGGATGTTGATGGCCTCCCTGTCGATGGCCATCGGCACCGTGATGATGCCCAAGGTGGCGGAGGTGGCGGATCCGGTGCTGGCGACGGGCTGGCACATGGTGTTGGGCAGCCTGCCCTTGATCCTGCTGTCAGCACTAACAGAAACCCAGCAATGGCAACACCTGAGCGGGATCCACTGGCTGGGCCTCCTCTACGCTTCGGTGATGGGGAGCGCCTTGGCCTATGCCCTCTTCTTCTATTTCGCCTCTCAGGAAAACCTCACCGAGTTCAGCTCCCTGACCTTCCTCACCCCCATCTTTGCCCTGCTGTTTGGCAGCACCTTTCTGGGGGAATCGCTGACGCGGCTGCAATGGCTGGGAGTGGGCATCACTCTGGTCTGCGTGTATTTGATTAACCACCGGCAAGAATGGCAGGAGCGCCTGCGCCTAGGCTGGAAAGGGATCCTCTCGGAGCTGGGTTTGGATTGGCTGGTGAGCGCCTTCAGCACCGTCGAGATCCGCGATGGCAACCCCGACTGATCCCATCAAAGCTTGGGCAGGGATCCCTCAGGGGGGTAAGAACCCCATAGCCTCTCTCACCGTTTTTAGCGTTTGCTCGGCGATGGCACGGGCCTTAGCGGCATTCTCCCGAATCAGAACGAGCAGGTGGTCGGGGTTGCTCCACAGTTCCCGGTAGCGCTGCTGAATGGGCTCCAGGGCAGCGATGATGCTGTCGGCGAGGAGGGGCTTGAACTGTCCCCACCCCATCTCGGCACACTCAGCCGCCACCGCCTCCTTGCTTTTGCCGGAGGTGAGCATGTAAATCGTCAACAAATTGTGGGCTTCGGGACGAGCCGGATCGTCAAAAGTAATGCCCCGAATGGGGTCGGTCTTGCATTTTTGGATCTTCTTGCGGATGGTATCCGGGTCATCCAGCAGATGAATACGGCTGAAATCCGAGGGATCCGACTTGGACATCTTGCGCGTACCATCGGTCAAGCTCATTACCCGCGCCCCCTCCGGACGAATCAGGGCCTCTGGGATCAGAAACACCTCTCCAAAACGGTCATTGAAGCGGCGAGCAATATCCCGACACAGCTCAATATGCTGCCGCTGATCCTCCCCCACCGGCACATACTTGGGTTGGTAGAGCAAAATATCCGCCGCCTGCAAAATCGGGTAGCTGAACAAGCCAACGCTGGTCTCCTCTCCCTGTTTTTCTTTCTTCTCCTTGTATTGGATCATGCGCTCCGCCCAGTTCATGGGGGTGATGGTGTTGAACAGCCAGGCCAGCTCCGTATGGGCAGGCACGTGGGACTGGACGAATAGCACGCAATGCTCCAGGCTGAGACCGCAGGCCAAATAAAGGGCAAACAGCGAACGGGTTCGCTCCCTCAGCAGCTTGGGATCCTGAGGGACGGTGATGGCGTGTTGATCGACGATGCAAAAAAAGTTCTCGTAGTGCTCCTGCTCGGCCACCCAGTTTTTAATTGCCCCCAAGTAATTGCCCAAATGCAGTTCGCCAGAGGGCTGAATGCCAGAGAGGGTGCGCGGCTTGGCCATAGGGAAAGCAGATCTCAAACGCCAACAAGACGGAGGACAAGAGCAAGGAAAGTCTTTTTCAGGATATCAAGAGAGGCGCAACCTGTTGGTTCATGATGGAAGGAAGATGCCCAACCGCACACCATGTCAGACTCTGAACCCGAACTGTTGCGTGCTGCCAACCACTATGTGCTGCTGATCCCGGGCTTGCCGGAGCAATTTCTCAGCCCCGAGGAATTGCAGGAGTTTCTCATGCGGCTGTTGCAGGAACATCCCCACTTGGTGGATGCAGATCTGGCCCGCTATCCCACCCCTCAAGCGCAGGCACAGCGGCTGATCGACACCGCCTGTGAGATCGAAGTTTCCCCCGGCGAAACCGTGCAGTGGCATCCTGTGCGCCTGAGCAAGCGCTCCTCGACACGGTCTTAACAGGCTCGGAAGTTCCTTGGCCAAGCCGTTCGCAGCCTCGTTGCAGCAGCGTTGCAGTTCCCCTGCCGTAGCCTGAGACAGAGCCCTCATGGAGTTGTGTTTCGGATCCCGCCTTGGGCGTGATACAACGCAAGAAAGAAATCCTGAGTTCTAAGTTCTAAAAGAGGTCAGCCATGCCGCGCAGCATGAAGAACGACAACTTCATCGACAAAACCTTTACCGTCATGGCCGATCTGATCCTGAAGCTGCTGCCAGGGGTGAGTTCTGAGCAAAAGAAAGCCTTTGCCTACTACCGGGATGGCATGGCCGCTCAGAGCGAAGGAGAATATGCCGAGGCCCTAGAAAACTACAGAGAAGCCCTTGCCCTGGAGCAAGGGGAAGAAGACCGCAGCTACATCCTCTACAACATGGGCCTGATCTACCAGAGCAACGGCGAACTGGACAAGGCTCTGGAGTACTATCACCAAGCTCTGGAGTTAAACCCAAGACTTTGCTCTGCTCTGAACAACATTGCCGTGCTGCTGCACCACAAGGGCGAGCTGAGCCTGCAAGCCGGGGATGAGGAAACAGCAGAGTCCCTGTTCGACGAGGCTGCCCAGTACTGGATTCGGGCCATTCGCATTGCCCCCAACAACTACATCGAGGCCCAAAACTGGCTGAAAACCACCGGGCGCGCCAACCTGGAAGTGTACTGAGCCTTCCTGCAGAAGGACTCCGTCCCGCTAACGCGAACGGTTGCGCTCAACTACCCTAGACTAAGTTAAGTCGATAACCTGCGAGCCGGAGGAGAGGATGCTGCAACGGGAAGAAGTCCAACATGTTGCTCACTTGGCTCGTTTGGAGCTAACCGAAGAGGAGGAGATCCAGTTCACAGAGCAGCTAACAGACATCTTGGCCTATGTGGAGCAACTGAAGGAGCTGGACACGGAGGGGGTAGAGCCCACCTTTCATGTCCTGGACATGGAACTGCCCACTCGCCCCGATGAAGTTGAGCCCTACCCCGATATCGAAGGGATCCTGGCCAACGCCCCTGATCGAGCTGACATGTTCTTCAAGGTGCCTCGCATTTTGGAAGAAGAAGACTGACATGGGTCGGCAGGGATTCGAACCCTGGGCCAATCGGTTAAAAGCCGAGTGCTCTACCGCTGAGCTACCGACCCAAGTTTGCAGCTTCGTCATATTAGCAAAGCTTCTGTCACATTCGCAAAGGTTCTGGCCGTATCCCCAAAAATCTTGCTATGCTGGACTCAAGTCAACCCTGGGGCTGTAACGGTTTCGACGGGGTGGCGAACATGGGTTCATGAGGCAGGTCGGGATTGAGCTTATCCCGTTACCACCAGGCTCAAAAAAGTACGTGCGAACAACGTCGTACCCTTTGCTCGTAAAGCGGCTGCTTTGGCTGCCTAAGGCTCAGTAACCGAAAACTTACTCTGAGCTCGAGGATCTGCTCACGACCCCGTTAAGTGGGCGGATCACAACCCCAACGGGTGCAGCTCTCTACTCTGGCTCCGTCGAGGGAGAGACTAAGATTAGGCGGAGAACTCCCATCGCTGGGATCCAAACGGCGATCCCCGCCTCGAGGGTCAAAGAGGCTAAACCTGTGAATGAGTGATCCCTCAGTACCCATCTCGGACACGGGTTCGACTCCCGTCAGCTCCATCTCCCAGCAGTTAACTACGAGCCAAAAACTGCCAGCTTTCAGCCATGCCCTAGGAGCAGATCCTGCTCAGTTTCTAAAGGTTTTACGGAGCGTGGGCGAGTTTGATGACAAGGTGCCGGTTTTTGTCCACCGCAACCCAGCCCTGCTGGCGAAAGCGGTTTAGGAGACGGGTAATGGTGACCCGGGTAGTGCCGATGGCATTGGCCAAGTCCTGGTGGGTAAGGCGCACTTGCAGGCGCACCCCTGTTGCAACTGGGGATCCCAGCTCCACAGCCAAAAGGGAGAGCAACTGGCGCAGCCGATCCTCTACCCGCCGCCGTCCGGCCAAGGCGAGCAATGCTTCGGTTTGGCGCAGCCGACGCACCACCTGCTTGAGCAGCCCTTGACTCAGGATCTCTGAGGCTTCCACCTCTGCTGCCGGCAGCCGCAGCACATCAACTGCCGTCAAAGCCTTAGCTTGGTAGGGATCCAGCATCGTCAGAGGGGATCCCAGGGGCATGGAGGGGCCGGCAAACCCCAACAACGCCTCACCGCCATTGGGATAGAGGGTGGTCAACTGTACCACGCCCCGACAGACGATCACCCATTCCTCAGGAAACAGAGGGATAACCTGGCCAGGAGTGTAGGGAGATAAACTGCGGCTTCGGTAGAGGTCTTCTAGCAGCTGGCGCTCCCGTGTGGACAGGCCGGCAGCAAAATGGCTAGGCATCGCTTCAGGCATAGGCTGGCTCCGCTAGGGAAACTGGGCGCACCGGTCGTTGGGCTCCCTTCTACAAACCAACAGCAATGGTCTGGCCGTCAATGCTGAGGTGGGGGCGAGAGATAAGTGTTCCCGACAACACCTTAGCGCTTGCCTTCCAGCCTGAGGTAAAGGCAAAGTTATGCACAGGTTAAGTGTGGCTGCCTCGAGAGAAGAGACAAAAGGAGAACCCGGCAAAGCTGCAGGGATCCGGATCCGGTAGGATCGGAAGCAGGGTGCTCCGCACCGCCGACGCGAAAGTGTTCAAGCCCTCAGGAGATCTGTCGTGACGCTGATGGTTCGTGTGATTACCCCCGACCGCACGGTTTGGGATGCCCCCAGCGAGGAAGTGATCCTCCCTGCCACTTCGGGCCAATTGGGCATTCTCACCGGGCACGCCCCCCTCTTGACCGCCATCGGCAATGGCGTTATGCGGGTCAAAGCCGATGGAAAGTGGTTGGCCATTGCGGTCATGGGCGGATTTGCAGAAGTCGAAAATAACGAGGTAACCGTCCTGGTCAACCGAGCAGAGCGGGGTGAAAAAGTGGATAAGGCAGCGGCTCAGGCCCTCTTGGACGAAGCAAGCAAAGTTTTGAATACCAGCAGCGACAAGCAAGAGCGCTTGCAAGCCAAGTTGGATCAACAGCGAGCCAGGGCCTTGATCCAAGCTGCCGAGATGGGCAGCAAGACTGGAAGCTGACCCTGTCCCGGCGCGGGATCTGCAGATGGAGCTCAAGCTGCAGGAGAGATGGAGGGGCTGAGGCGCAGCCAGGGGGCCATTTTCGATCTTTGGGGATTGGCTTTGTTAGCTAGACCGGCGGGAAGCCCCGCCTTCTGTTAGTGACTAGTGGCTGGTCACTA
>NZ_JANSHV010000055.1:0-23122 GCF_047461775.1 Synechococcus sp. R6-5 | reverse complement strand
TTAGCGGTCGGAGCCGGGTAGTTTACCTTTCGACCTCATTTCGACCTCATTATTTTGTAGATTTTGTAGCTCGGCTGGGTTGAGCAGAAAGAGCGCTGGGAAGCGCAACCCGTCCAAGGAGGTCGGAGCCGGAAGCCAGTTGGACAGGTTAAGGTGAAGAGACTGTTAAGATTCTTATGGTTTTGCTGTTGCCAAGGCAACACCGCACCAACTAACATCTCGCTACACTGCGACCGCTCATGATTCATCCTCTGCTGCAACGGCTGCACCAATCCACCCTGACCCCGCTGCGGGATATCCACTGGACGCCGGAATTGTTCGGAATCCTCTTGGTGTACTTTGTGCAGGGGGCGGTGGGGCTGGCACGGCTGGCCACCAGCTTTTACCTGAAGGATAGCTTGGGCCTCAGCCCGTCTCAGGTGGCGGCGTTGATGGGCGTTGCCATGAGCCCCTGGATCCTCAAGCCCCTCTACGGCCTGCTGTCGGATACCGTACCGGTGGCGGGCTATCGGCGTCGTCCCTACCTCTTGTTGTCAGGGCTTCTGGGGTGTGGGGCTTGGCTGGGGATGGCCCTGTGGGCACCGACGGCTGGTCTGGCCACCCTGTGGATGGTTTTGGGATCCCTGGCGGTGGCGGTAGGGGATGTAATCGTAGATTCGCTGGTGGTGGAGCGGGTACACGGCAGTGACTGGGCGGGGACGGGCACGCTGCAATCTTTAACTTGGGGAGCAACGGCCTTGGGATCCCTGCTCACCGCCTATTTGGGAGGAGCGCTCTTAGCCCATTATCCGCCGCAGGTGGTGTTTGGGCTGACGGCCTTTTTGCCGTTGTTCATCGCTCTGGCAGCTTGGGTTATTGCCGATCAACCGGTGGCGTTGTCCCAGGGCTGGGATCCCTTGCAACAACAGGTGGGGCAGGTGTGGCGGGCGCTGCGGCAACCCAGCATTTTGCTGCCGGTGCTGTTTGTGTTCGTTTGGCAGGCCACTCCCAGCGCCGATGCGGCTCTTTTTTACTTTGTCACCAACGATCTCGGCTTTGGGCCGGAATTTTTGGGTCAGGTGCGCTTGGTAACCAGCATCGCCAGTTTGCTGGGGGTAGGGATCTTCCAGGTGTATCTGCGGCGGATCCCACTGCGGCCCCTGTTCGGCTGGATGACGGTGATCTCGGCGGCGTTGGGCCTGACCAGCCTTATCTTGGTCTATCACCTCAACCGGGATTGGGGCATCGACGATCATTGGTTTAGCTTGGGGGACAGCCTGGTGCTGACGGTGGCAGGACAGATTGCCTTTATGCCGGTGCTGGTCTTGGCCGCCCGCCTCTGCCCCCCTGGGATCGAGGCCACCCTCTTTGCCCTGCTGATGTCGGCCTTTAATTTGGCGGGGTTTCTCTCCCAAGAGCTGGGATCCCTGCTGATGCATGGGCTGGGGGTAACGGAGACCGATTTCAGCCGGCTGGGGCTGCTGCTGATCCTGACCAACCTTTCTACCCTCTTGCCCCTGCCGTTTTTGGGCTGGCTGCCGGAAGAGAGCATAACCCTTGGCGGAGCAGAACTGGAGGCGGAAGCTCATGCCTCTCTGGAATCCTTTCTGCGGGATGTGCAGGCAGAAGAAGCGGAGACAGCCTTGGCGATGGAAGGGGTCTCTCTGGCCGAAACCGACCCAACCTAAAGAGACTCTGTCTGGCCTCGGGAAAGGCATACAGCCTCGGTGTCCAGCCGCTAAGATGGAGGGATGAGCTGGGTAGCCCCCACAACTCACTCGGATCTTTCACTTCAGGAGGGGACCGTGCTTCATCGTAGGATCTATCAACTCAGCCGCGAAGGCAAGGATGTGTGGATCTATCTGCGGGATCAGGGACGCTGGCTGGAACGGGCCAAGATCCTCGATATCGAAGGGGACACCATCCTAGTTCGCTACGAGACAGAAGATGAGGAGGAGATCTGCTCCTGGGAGGAGATGATTCGCCTGGAAAGCATTGGAGCTGTTGCTCAGCGCCTTTCCACCATTCCCAAGGGGATGCTCAGCACGTCAGATTTGCTCACCTCAGAAGACTGCCCTCCGGCTGAATTGCTGCATCCGCCACTGTTGCCTACCGAAGGAGAAGATCATCCCAGCGGCGAGCGCCTCGTGGAGGATTACTACCTGGATCGGGAGGCTCCTGCCGAGCTGCCGGTGCGCTCCAGTGGGGAAGATCTCAAACGGGCGGATCGTGCCCGGCACGATGCTGAAGGCACGGATTGAGTTCTCCGTTTGCCAGAGCGGCGCAGAAGAGCGCTTGACATCCTCAGGTTCAGACGCCAGCTCAGAAGCCTAGAGGTGGATGGCCCGGCCACGGCCAGAAAAGTTCTCTAGAGTTCACCTTGGCAGATGAAGGGGATCCCAAGGGCGGGATCTACTTTGCCAGGCCCTCAGTTGTGCAGGGTCGGATGGTCAGTGGGCCGTAGAACTCCTCTTGGCACAGCTCCACCTGAGAGCGGGCAGCCATTAGCAGCAATGACCAGAAGACTTGAATGGGGTGAATGGTCCCGCTGCTGCCGTTTTGATAGCTTTTTTGGCAAAAGTGTTGCTGGAGATCGACAAAGCTGATCTGGGTCAGACCCTGCTGCCAAAGCTGAGCCAGCAGAGATTCTAGCTCGGCGGTGGTTTCCAAAAGGTTTTCCGGGTGGGCTAGCTGAGTGATGGCCGACAGCGCTTGCTGGCGAGAAATCCGTTGGGCCAGCGGCTTTGGGGCAGCTTCGGGCTGGTGTTCCAGCAGGGTTTCCAGCTCTTGCAGGTGGGCGATGAGTTCTTTGAGGGTGATGGGCCGGGTACGTTGAAGACGGGGTGCTGCCCTGGGTTGCAACACGCGATCCAAGTGTGCCAAAGACCAGCTTGGCCAGGGATCCACTTCTACCTCCACCGGGCTGGGCTCACTTTCTTCTGCTTCTGGTTCTGCCAAAGCCATCGCCTTAAGATAGACCAACATGGCAGCGTGGAGCAGGGCTTGTCCCGACTCAGACAGGTCATGGCTGCTGCTGGTGGGAGCCATACGGGCCAGAAAGCGATCGATAACCTCGATGACCTGCACATCCCAGGGATCGATCTCGCCTCGTTCTGCCAAATCAATGAGCAGAGCAATTGCCTCTTCGGTCGGTGAGTAGGCCATAGCACCCCACAGCTCCCTGACCCTTACTGTAGCCCTCAGGCCGGATCCCGGCTATCTCTAGCCATCTCCCATGCCGATCCGAATCCTCTAGCTCAATCGCTGACGTGGTAATATAGAGATCCTGCTCTAGTCGATAGCTGCTAGAGTGGTATCTGCGGGCGGTTAGCACAGTGGTAGCGCACTTCCTTCACACGGAAGGGGTCACAAGTTCGAATCTTGTACCGCCCATACCCGCAAACCTGCTCCTGCAGCGAGCTTCAACAGTCCAAGTCCTTCTCCTGGAGGAGAGATACAGGCGGCTAGAAACGACTTTTTCCGCCCCGGGGTCTCCCTGAAGCGCGCCTTAGGGAGAGGACTAATGGCTGTTGAGAACAACTCCGCTTGAGCTTCCAGCGTCTTTGCTGCCAGGCCAGTGGAGAAAGGGAAGAATGGTAGCCTAATCAAAGGGTAGGGTTGAGGCCATGCAAGAATTTCGTCCCGCTAACGCGATCAGAAACCTTCGCTTCATACTCCTGGGCTTGTGGATCTTGAGCCTGCTCGTTCTCCTCATCCAAAACTGGGGATCCCCGGCAAGGGTTGTGGTGGGTGGGCAATCGGGATCCCCGCTTCCTCTATCGTTGGTGCTATTGGCCTCTTATGGGGCAGGGATGGGGCTGGGATTTTTGTATGTAGGCTCCTGGCGATTGCACGACCGGGTGTTCCAGCGACAGGCAATCCGTAAGTTAACTCAGTTGAGCGACCGAGTTCGCTTTTTGGAAGCCCAGCTGATTCCCCCCGACCACTATTTGCCCCAAGATCTGCCGGAGTACGAGCCGGATCCCCAAGCAGGCCGCTATTCCTATTCCAATATCCCGCCGGAACGCATTCGCGATCCCGCTCCTGAGGACGACGATGCGGCAGCAGCTCCCAACTGGCGGATTGTCCAGCGGCCCTACGCCGACGAGGAGGAGGAAGGATGGGATTCCTAAACTGGTGGAAATCGTCTGCCGCTCCTGCGTCTGAGCCCGACCCCCGCCCTGAACCGCGGGGACAGAACAACTATCTGCTCATCGTCCTAGACAGTTGCCGCTTCGACAGCCTGCTGGCGGCCAACCCCAAGCACTTGCTGAAGTTGGGCCCTCTGGAAAAGCGCTGGAGCTACGCTTCCTGGACGGCCCCTGCCCATTACAACCTGCTCATGGGCCTGCTGCCCCACACCAGCCCCATCCACGTTTTTGCGTCCGAGCACTACAAGCAAGATTATCTGCGCTACAACGAGCGGCTCGGCACCCGGCAACCCATTGAGTTCAAGCATCTGCTGCCTCATCTCTATTTGCCGACGCTGCTGAAGCATCAACTGGGCTACACCACCCACGCCATGGTCTCCATGCCGGTGCTCAACCCCAGCACGCTGCTGAATCGGGATTTCGATTCCTACCGCCTCATGCCCCAGCACAACGATATGGCGGCCATGGTGGAACAGTTGCGCTTCGAGCCGGATCGCCCCAGCTTTTACCTGTTAAACGTGGGCGAAACTCACTATCCCTACGCGCTGCCCGATGAGGATCCCAGCTTGTGGCCCCGCATCTCGGGGGTCAATGGGGTGTTGAAGCGGCTGGATGAAGGAGAAGAGGACGGGATCCCCTTTTTCGATTCGGCCCAGTTGGAAGAGCTACGGCAGCGACAGATCCAGGCGGTGCGCTACCTGGATGGGATCTTTGAACAGCTGTTCGACCTGGTTCCCAAAAACACCTACATCACGGTTACAGCCGATCACGGCGAACTGTTTGGGGAGGGAGGCTACTTCGGCCACGGCCCTATCCACCACGAAAAGGTGCTGGAGGTGCCCTTTATCGAGGGCAAAATTCGCTAGCCGGGATCCCTAGGGAGCTCGAGACCGTTTCCTGGACCCAACACCCTCGGCCCCTCTCC
Organism: Synechococcus sp. R6-5; assembly: GCF_047461775.1. Taxonomy (NCBI): domain Bacteria; kingdom Bacillati; phylum Cyanobacteriota; class Cyanophyceae; order Synechococcales; family Synechococcaceae; genus Synechococcus; species Synechococcus sp. R6-5. The sequence goes on along the minus strand of NZ_JANSHV010000055.1, from coordinate 18,067 downwards.
CCGAGGGAAAGGGTAGCCATCGATACAGCAACTGGGTTCACTAGGATTGAGCCTCTGCTTCGCTGCCGGTTAGGGTGATCTCCTGAAGCGCATGGACAGAGCTTCTTCCTTTTTCGGGTGGCTAGATCTGCTGGGTCTCCGGCTTGGGCAGGGTGGGATCCCGGCGGGGTTCGCCGTTGGCGCTACTCGGACGGAGCCCTTGCGGGGATCCTTTTACACCGGAACCCAACCCATCTTCGGCGGCCAGGTCGGCAGAGCGGGCGATCTCGTAAAGGCTTTTCACCACACTGCTGAGGGGAATGGCGACAATCACGCCCAGGATGCCCCCCAGTTGCGCCCCCACCAACAGGGCAATCAAGATCCACACTGGATTTAGCCCGATCAGCTCTCCCATCAGGCGGGGGGCGATGACCCGATCCTTCACCTGCTGCACGATCAGGGAAACCAGCACCACTTTAAGGCTGAGCCAAATGTCCTGAAAGGCCAGCAACACCGCCGCCGCCCCAATGCCAATCACCCCCCCCACCAGGGGGATGACCTCCAGCAGGCCGATCAGCAGGCCAAACAGGAGCCCGAAAGGTACCCGCAAAAACCCAAAAACCGGCACCAGCATCAGGGCCATGATGAACCCCAACACCAACTGGCTGATGAGGAAGTTCTGAAAGCTGAGGGCTAGGGCTTCGCCAATGCGCGGCCCCCAAGGTTTGGGGAAGAGGCTGAGCAACCCCTGCCAGAACTGGCCCCCGTAGAGCAGCATGTAGAGGGCCAACACCAGCACCAGCACCAAGTCGATCACCTGGTTGAACGTACCCAGAAGGAGATCCAGGGATTGGCCGGCAATTTTCTCGGCGCTGGCCTGCAGGCGGTTGAGAAGGGTATTGACCAGCTCCGTCTGGCCAAGGTTGATGTTGCGCTCGGCGGCCCAAAGGCTAATCTGGTCGAGCCAATTTTGTAAGGTGTCCACCCACTCTGGGATCCGCGCCCCCAGCTGCACCACTTGCTTGGCCAAGACCGGCACCACGGCGATCCCCACCAAGACCAGCAGCACCACCGAGAGAGCAAAGACCAGGGTGACCGCCAAACCTCGACTGACCCGATAGCGCCGCAGCACCTGCACCGGGTAGTTGAGCAAAAAGGCCAGCACCGCCGCTGTCAGGATGGTGGTGAGCAAATGCCCAAACAGCCGACCCACCTGTATGGCCAGCCAGCCGCTGATGACGATCAAGATCCAGGTGAGCAGCAACCGCTGCAAGGGTGAGAAGCGATTCATGCCGGAGCCATCCCCAAGGGATCCCAAAGCGCTTAAAAACCCAGGATGCTATACCCACTATCCACGTAGATCACCTGGCCGGTAATGCCGCTGGCCAGGTCGCTGGCCAGAAAAGCCGCCACATTGCCCACCTCTATTTGAGTGACATTGCGCCGTAGGGGAGCTTTCTCCTCCACAGCATGCAGCATGGCATGAAAATCGGAAATGGCCGATGAGGCTAAGGTGCGGATTGGGCCGGCAGAAATGGCGTTCACCCGGATCCCGGCAGGGCCCAGCTCGGCAGCCAGGTAGCGGACACAGGTTTCCAGGCCCGCTTTGGTGACGGCAGCCATGTTGTAGTTGGGCACCACTCGCACTCCTCCCAAGTAGGTCAAGGTGAGGACACTGCTGCCGGATCTCAGTAGGGGCTTGGCAGCCCGGCAGAGGGCAATCAGGGAGTAGGTGCTCACATCCATGGCCAGGGCAAACCCCTCCCGCGAGATATCGCTGAAGTTGCCGCTCAGCTCCTCTTTTTTGACATAGGCCAGGCAGTGAACCAGAATATCGACCTGACCCCATTTTTCGGTTACCCCCTGAAACAGATCGCTGATCTGCTGATCGCTTTGCACGTCGCAGGGGAGGAGAAAATCTGGCTGCAAGGGATCCGTGAGTTGCTGAACTTTGGTTTTGAAGCGATCCCGCTCGTCCGGCAGATAGGTAACCCCTAGGCTGGCCCCCGCTTTGTGCAGTTGCTGAGCAATGCCCCAGGCAATGGAGCGCTCGTTGGCAATGCCGGTTACCAAGGCTTTCTTTCCCGTCAGCTGTAGCATGGCAAAAAAAGTAGGGGTGTATTCCTTTCTATCCTCCCACAGGTGGGAGCTGGGGCTGGGAGAAGGGATCCCAGGCACTCCTGAACTCCCGTTAAAAAGGCCCGGCTTCCACAATGAAAGTCCTTATTGGTTGAAAAGGAATATTGTCTGCTGGATCTCCGCAGCCCTGTTACCCGTGCCGAAATCATCGAGCACCCGTGGTCGTTGGAAGATACCTCCCTCAACCGGGCTGATAGGTGGAAGCCACGTGCAGTTCCTTGAGCTGCTTCGCCTCAACGCTGGAAGGAGCGCCGGTGAGCAAACATCGCGCCTGCTGGGTTTTGGGAAAGGCGATGACATCCCGGATGGAATCTTCCCCGGCCAGCAACATCACCAGCCGATCCAGGCCGTAGGCAATGCCGCCGTGGGGCGGGGTGCCATACTCAAAGGCTTCCAACAAAAAGCCAAACTTGTCCCGCGCCTGTTCGGGGGTGAGGCCAATCGCTTGAAAAACCTGCTCCTGAATTTCCCGCTGGTAAATCCGCAGGGATCCCCCTCCTACTTCCACGCCGTTCCACACCAGGTCATAAGCCTGGGCCCGCGCCGTTTTCAGGTCGGCCAAGTCGTCGGGGTGGGGGGCGGTAAAGGGGTGGTGCAGGGCTTCCAGGCGATTTTCTTCGGCGTTGAACTCAAACATGGGAAAGTCGGTGATCCAGAGGAGATTCAAGGCGTTCTCTGGGATCAAACCCAGCTCCTGGCCCAGGTGCAGCCGCAGCCGGCCCAAAGACTCGTTCACCACTGCCGCCGGCCCTGCCCCAAACAGCAACAGATCCCCTGGCTTGGCCTGGGTGAGATCCAGCAACCGCTTCTCCTGCTCGGGGCTCAAGCTCTCTTTCAGGGCGCCGATGGTATCGAGGCTGTCGGGCCGCACCCGGATAAAGGCCAAGCCGCCCGCCCCATACTGGGTGACCAGCTTGAACAGATCCCCGCCTGGTTTGATGCGGGTGTTGGAGATCTTTTCATCGCCGCCGGGCACTGGCAGGATTTTGATCAAACCGCCCTCAGCCAGCACTTTGGCGAAGACTTTGAATCGGGATCCCTGAAACACCTCCGAAACATCCACCAACTCCATCCCAAAGCGGGTGTCAGGCTTGTCGGAGCCGTAGCGGGCCATGGCCTCGGCATAGGTCAGGCGCGGGAAGGGACGGGGCAGGTGGATCCCTTTGACAGTTTTGAAGATATGGCAGATCAGTCGCTCGTTGAGCTCCAGGATCCCTTCTTGATCCATGAAGCTCATCTCCATGTCCAACTGGGTGAACTCCGGCTGCCGATCCGCCCGCAGATCCTCATCCCGAAAGCAGCGGGCGATCTGGTAGTAGCGATCCACGCCAGCCACCATCAGCAGCTGCTTAAAGAGCTGGGGCGACTGCGGCAGGGCAAACCACTCGCCGGGGTTGACGCGGCTGGGCACCAGGTAGTCTCTGGCCCCTTCTGGGGTGGAGCGGGTGAGAATGGGAGTCTCCACCTCGACAAAGCCCTCCTCGTCTTCTAGGAAACGGCGGATGGCCTGGATGACCCGGTGGCGCAGTTGCAGGTTACGGGACATGCGCTCCCGCCGCAAATCCAGGTAGCGATAGCGCAGGCGGATCTCTTCTCGCACTTCCTCTGCTTCTTCTCCCGAGACGCTGAAGGGGAGCTGCTTGCCGACTGGACTGAGCACTTCCAACTGTTCGGCGTAGATCTCGACCTCGCCGGTGGCCAGGCGAGGGTTGAAGGAGTCGGGGGGCCGTTGCTGGACAGTTCCCGTTACCCGCACCACATATTCGTTGCGCACTTCCCCCGCCAGTGGATATGACTGCGGAGTTTTCTGCGGATCCGCCACCAGTTGCACAATGCCAGAGCGATCCCGCAAATCCAGAAAGATCACCCCCCCGTGGTCGCGGCGGCGGTCGATCCAGCCGTAGAGGGTGACGGTCTGGCCAATGTGGGCCGGGCGGACTTCGCCACAGTAGAGGGTGCGGGCCGGGCGATGGATGGCAGCAGGCATGGAAGAGGTGAGAGAACAAGGGTCTGAGCCCCTATCATACAAAACTCAGACCTCCTGCCTCGACTCAGCTTCTCAAGAGCATTCAGGGGATCCGCCCAGGGCTACCACAATCGTGCAGGTGTTGTGGCGCATCATGGCAACGTAAGTTTCGGCGCCGCTGCCTGGCTCCCCCAAAGAGTCCGAGTACAGTTTCTGTTCGGCTACCTTGACCCCGGCTTCGGTGGCCACCGTTTGGAGGAGAGCGGGGTTGAGGGTGGTCTCAGCAAAGATAGCCGGCACCCGCAGAGCGCGGATCTCCTCCACTAAGCGGGCCACTGTCTGGGCGCTGGGCTGTTCTTCGGTGCTGATCCCCAGCAGGGATCCCCCCATTTTTAGACCGTAGGCTTGGGTGTAGTAGGCAAAAGCATCGTGAGTGGTCACCAAAACCCGGTTGGGAGGGGGGATGGTCTGAATTTGCTCCCCAATCCAGGCATGAAGCTCCTCCAGCTCTGCTCGATAGGCAGCAGCATTGGTTTGGAAGAAGGTCGCCTCGCCAGGCACCTGTTCCGCCAGCTCTTGGGCGATGCGCTCCACCATGCGGATGACGTTTTCCACATTGCCCCACACGTGGGGGTCGGGAGTGGGGATCCCATCCTCCTCATTGGTGACGATGGGATCGAGGATCTCGGCCAAGGCAACCCGCCGCGCTCCTTGGGCCGTGGCTTCGATGAGACGCATCAACCCCGGCTCCAGGTTGTAGCCATTCCAGAACACCAAGTCTGCCCGCTCTAGGGCCATCCCATCCGCCGGTGCCGGCTCGTAGATGTGGGGATCCATTCCCGGCTGCAGCAGGCTGGTGAGCTGGATGCGATCTTGGCCCACCTGCTCCACCCAATCGGCGATCAACGTAGTGGTAGCCACAACGCGGGGACGCGCCCATCCCGAACCGGCCAAGGCCAGAAAACTGCCGTTCCCGTCAGCGAGACAGAGTCCTATTGCCAAGCCGAAGGCTGCTACCCAACGGCGCCGCCCCCAAAGGAAGACAAGACTTTTGATCATCGTTTCATGGTTTAGATGTCCCTTTAGGGTACACTGGACTTACCGAAAATGAAAACAAAATGAAAAAGCAACTTCCTCCTCTCCCTCTTGGTCCGGCCAGGGGATCCCTGGTGGTGCGGGATCTGACGGTGCGTTACGGCAGCCTGCGGGTGCTGCAAGGGATCCAAGCTGAAATCGCGCCGGGCCGCGTCACGGGCATCCTTGGGCCCAACGGAGCCGGCAAAAGTACGTTTCTCAGAGCGCTGCTGGGGTTGGTGCCGCTGGAACGGGGGGAAGTGCGCTACGGTGGGCAAGCGCTGTGGGGAGAGCAAGTGGCCTATGTACCCCAGCGCTCGGCCATCGACTGGACGTTTCCCGCCACGGTGTGGGATGTGGTGTTGATGGGGCAGGTGAGAGCTGCTGGCTGGTTTCGCCGCATCGGGAAAAAGGGGCAGCAGCGGGCTGCTCAAGCCCTGGAGCGGGTGGGGATGGGGGCCTACCGGGATCGCTCCATTGGAAAGCTGTCGGGGGGACAACAGCAGCGGGTGTTCCTGGCGCGGGCCTTGGCGCAAGAAGCGGAGATCTACGCCCTTGACGAACCCTTTGCCGGGATCGACCAGCCCAGCGAAGCTATTTTGTTCCAGGTGTTGCGGGAGCTGGCAGATGCCGGCCACATCGTGATGGTGGTGCACCACGATTTGGGGCAGGCCCGGGCCTACTTCGACGAAGTGCTCCTCCTCAACCGTGTCTTAATTGCCCAGGGATCCCCGCGGGAGGTGTTGCAGCCAGCGGTGTTGCAGCGGGCCTATGGCCGAGCCCTGCTGCTGGACTCAGCTGCCTAGGGAGAGTTTGAGGTCAACAACGTTATGGAATGGCTCTGGCACAGCCTGGCGGATCCCTTGAGTTTTGCCTTCATGCAGCGGGCTCTGCTGGTGGCGGTGGCCGTCGGCATTCTCTGTGCCGTGGTGGGCAGCTATCTGCTGGTGCAAAGCTTGGCCCTCCTGGGGGATGCCATCAGCCATTCGCTGCTGCCGGGCCTGGCCATTGCCTACATGCTGGGCCTCAACCTGTTTGTGGGAGCCTTTGTGGCCGGTCTCCTCAGCGCCCTGTTGATCCAATGGATCCGCTCCGCCAGCCCCCTCAAGCCGGATGCAGCCATGGGGATCGTCTTTTCGGCCTTTTTTGCCTTGGGGATCCTGTTGATCACTTTGATCCAACGGCGGGCTCGCATCGATCTCAACCACTTCCTCTTCGGCAACCTCCTGGGGGTGAATGCTGTCGATGTGCTGACAGTGGTGGGCATCACCCTTTTGGTGTTGGGGTTAGTGGCCCTCTTCTTCAAGGAATTGACCTTTTACAGCTTCGATCCCTTGGGGGCCAAAGCAGCCGGCCTGCCCACCGAGCGGCTGGGGTGGGGGCTGATGGTGCTCACTTCCCTGACGTTGGTGGCCAGCATGAAGGCAGTGGGCGTGCTCTTAGTGTTGGCCATGCTGATCACGCCAGCGGCAACCGCCTATCTGGTGGTGCCTCGATTGCACCAGGTGATGCTGTTGGGATCCCTATTTGGGGTGAGCGCCAGCCTGCTGGGGATGTACGCCAGCTACTACCTCAATGTGGCCTCCGGCCCGGCCATCGTCCTGGTGGCCTCCGCCTGGTTTAGCCTGGCCTTTCTGGGCAGAGTGTTCTCAGGAACGCGCTAGAAACCAGGGATCGCGGGTTGGGATCCCTGGCTCAAACCTCATCTGAGAAAGGGTAGATGCATGTTAACTCAAAAGCGGGAAGAGCGGCCATCCCGACCGCCTGCGCTGGTCTGCCGAGGCAACGCCTTGTTGACCCTCAGATCCCGGCCCATCCAAGTAGCACCGTCCAGCTCGTCGATGGCCTTTTGCTCATCGGCTTCGTTTTCCAGTTCCACAAAGGCAAAACCTCGCTTACGGCCAGTCTCCCGATCCACCGGCAGCTTAATTTGCTTAACGGTGCCGTATTCGGCAAACACAAGCCGCAGATCTTCTTCGCTGGCCTTGAAGGACAAATTACCCACAAAAATGGTCATGGTGTAGCAAACTCCGAACCTTACCCTTTAGCGTTCAGTTCGGAGGCTCACCTGGTTAAACCATTCGCTCAATCCGAACCTCATGCCAACCACATCTTAGTCTTCCCAATGGCATTTGCAAAGCCATCCTTCCAGCTTTTTGTCCGAGAATTGGGAGAAGCTTTTGTAGCAAGATGGAAACTCAGGATCCTAACCTTCATGGGCGATTGCTTTGGCCCAACGGTTGGCGTTTGGGAGTGCCGGGAGAGCGGGGATAAGGAGGCGGTGTTGGGGCCACTTTCTCCAGCAGTAGGCAGTGGCGCACCCCACGGCTGCGGGGTGTGGTGAAGGCTTCTACATGGATCAGTTTTCCGCCCAGGATCTTGAGGGCCCGCTCCAGCGTTTGGGCTTCTGCCTCGGTCCAATGGCCGCGATAGAGGATGGCGCGTCCCCCCACCTTGAGCAGAGGCAGGCAATACTCGGCGCAGGTCTCCGCCGAGGCCAGGGCCCTGGCCAGAGCAATATCATAGCTGCCCCGTTCCTGCGGGTCTTGCCCCCAAATTTCGGCCCGCTGAGCCACTGCCCGCGCTTGGGTGAGGGAGAGCCTTTGCAAGGTGTCCTGTACAAAGGCAATCTTGCGTTGGGTGCTGTCCAGCAGGGTAAAGCGGGTTTGGGGCAGGGCAATTTGGGCCGGGATCCCTGGAAACCCTGCCCCGGTGCCGATGTCGATCCCCCGCCAGGGCTGAGCTTGGATTGCCTCCCAGGATCCCAGCAGGCGTAGGCCCCGCAGCGAATCCCACAGGTGTTTCTCCCAAAAGTCGATGGGATCGGTGATGCGGGTCAGGTTCTGGGCTCGGTTTCCGGCCATCACCAGCGGATAGAGCTGTTGCAGTTGTTGCTGCTGCTGTTCAGAAGGCTGCCAACCCAGCTCCGCCAGCCAGCTTTCCCACAGCGTCTTGAGCTGTGGGGGCTCAGAGGAAGAAGCGTCAGCCTTCTTCATCCCAGGGATCCCAGTTTCAATCCAGCGGGGATGGCTCTGTCGGCCCAGCCTTTCAGCTCTTGGGTCAAGCCCTGCAAAGAACGGTCGGTGCCCAGCAGCTCTTGGTTTAAGCAAACCAACTCCTGCAAATCCAGCTCCTGACAGCTGGCCCAATCTTCCGCCAGCAAGTTAATCGGCTGCGGCTGAGCCTGAAGCAACTGATGAGAGGCCAACTCCAGCTCTACATTCAAAAGCACCTGCTCCAACCGCTCTACCCGCTCCTGCATTTGCGCCAGCAGGGCTGCCAACTGCTGACAGCAATGGTGAACCCGCTGAGCATAGATCTTGAGCGGCAGGGTCAGCGGCAGCAACGACTCAGACAACAGTTGAATCAGGTGCTGGGCCTCCAGTTCTTCCAGTTGCAGGTCTTGCCAAATGGCGTGGTAAAGATGGAGCGAGCGACGACAGGTTTCCAGGCGCTGGTAGCAGGGCTGTAATACAGAACCGCGCAGCTCCTGCAGATAGTCGGCCCACAGTTGCCCAGCCTCTACTACCCAACCTGTCTGGAAAAAACTCCACCCCTGGGCCAACAGCCAACTGATCAACAGGCCCGCCAACAATTGGTTTTTTTGTCGCAACAGGAAAGGCGAAAGGTGCTCTCCCCAAACGGCTAACCCCAGCCAGATCAGGGCAGCCAAAGTCAAATGGGGCAAGCTGATCATCTCGGCCAACAGCTGGGCAGACCAGCGCTGGCGCAGCATCCAGATCACCCCGGCGCCCAAGCTGTACAGCCCTCCCCCCAACAGCGGGATCAACACCAGCCACAGGGGTTGTCCCCTCCACAGGTGCGATAGTGACCCATCTTCGCCCAGCGCATCCCAACTGAGCAAGTACAAAGCCAGCAGAGCCAAAACCACGACCCAGCCCTGCTGTCGCTTGAGACGGCGGGCTAGAAGACGACGGCGGCGGCGCAGATAGGTTTGAAAGGACTCGGCAACAATCGACATAAAAAAATGGCACTGCGGATCCCTACCAATACCCCCACCGGCCTGGAGCGCTCCTTCACGATCATAAGTCTTAACTTTGCTAGGTCATCTGGCTTCTGTATTGCGTTGTTGGCGGGAGTCATGCCCAGCCGGTGGCCAGCTTTTTCAGGGGCTCATCAGGCGGTTTTTCGGCGAGACTCCTCCGAGAAGCGCTGTTTTCTCGGCAAGCCTGACAGAGGCTTTTTAGAGCAGGCAGCCGCGTGCAAGCTCTCCACCCCTGTTACCATGGAAGAGCCCTTAATGTTTCTTTCGTATCCATCGTATCCATAGCCAAGCTAGTCTCTTGGACCGGCTTTTTTATTGTGCACTGTGCCAGGTTTTGTGATCCCTTCTGCATCTCCTCCCAGTTCCGGCCTTTCCCCCCTCGAAGTGCAGCGCCAGATGATCGTCATTCTCGATTTTGGATCCCAGTACTCTGAGCTGATTGCCCGCCGCATTCGCGAAACCCACGTCTATTCGGAAATCCTTTCCTATCGCACCACTGCTGAGCAACTGCGGCAATTGCGACCGCAAGGCATCATCCTCTCCGGGGGCCCCAACTCGGTGTATGAGCCAGCCGCTCCGGTGTGTGACCCCGAGATTTGGAACCTAGGGATCCCGGTTCTGGGGGTGTGCTACGGCATGCAACTCATGGTGCAGCAGTTGGGGGGCAAGGTGGAAGCAGCCCAGAAGGGGGAATATGGCCGTGCCGCTCTGCACATTTTGGATCCCACCGATCTGCTCACCAACCTGCCGGAAAACAGCATCATGTGGATGAGCCACGGGGATTCGGTTACCGAACTGCCGCCGGGCTTTCACACCTTGGCCTCTACCGACAACACCCCCTGTGCCGCCATTGCCGATCCAAGGCGTCGTCTCTACGGGGTGCAATTTCATCCGGAGGTGGCCCACTCAGAGGCTGGCGCCTTTCTCATCCGCAACTTTGTCTATCACATCTGCGGTTGCGAGCCCACCTGGACAACGGCAGCTTTTCTGGAGGAAGCCATTCGAGAGGTACGTGCCCGTGTGGGCAATAAGAAGGTGCTGTTGGCCCTCTCGGGGGGGGTAGACAGCTCTACTTTGGCTTTTCTGCTGCACAAGGCCATCGGCGACCAGCTCACCTGCGTGTTCATCGACCAAGGGTTTATGCGCAAGGAAGAGCCCCAGCGGCTGCTGCGCCTTTTCCAAGAGCAATTTCACATTCCCGTCCACTACGTGGATGGCCAGGAGCGGTTTCTCCGGCAGTTGCAGGGGGTTACCGATCCCGAAGAAAAACGCAAACGAATTGGGGCAGAGTTTATTCGCGTGTTTGAGGAAGAATCCCAGCGGCTGGGTCCTTTTGAGTACTTAGCCCAAGGCACTCTCTACCCAGACGTGATCGAGTCTGCCAATACCCATGTGGATCCGGTTACTGGAGAACGCATTGCCGTCAAGATCAAAAGCCATCACAATGTCGGCGGCCTGCCCGAAAATCTGCGCTTTAAGCTGGTAGAGCCTTTGCGCAAGCTCTTCAAAGACGAGGTGCGGCAACTGGCCCGCTCTTTGGGGCTGCCGGAAGAAATTGTTGGCCGCCATCCTTTTCCCGGGCCGGGGCTGGCCATCCGCATTGTAGGCGAGGTTACCAAAGAACGGCTGGAAACCCTGCGAGAAGCGGACATGATCGTGCGGCAGGAGATCAACCGCTCCGGCTACTATCCCAAACTTTGGCAAGCCTTTGCCGTGCTGCTGCCAGAGGTGCGGTCGGTGGGGGTGATGGGGGATAAGCGCACCTATGCCTGCCCGGTGGTGGTGCGGCTGGTTACCAGCGAAGACGGTATGACCGCCGATTGGGCGCGAGTTCCCTACGACCTCTTGGCCACCATTTCCAACCGCATCGTCAACGAGGTGCCCGGCATCAACCGCGTGGTTTACGACATCACCTCCAAGCCCCCTGGCACCATCGAGTGGGAGTAGGCGGGATCCCTTGCGTCTGGCCTCGATTCCCGGCTGGATCGATGGCTACCTATGGCCAGCTTCCGGCAGGGAATAGGAAGGGCTTGAGCTGAAGGGCTGAGCGGCTTGGACTTCCATTCGGGCCAAAGTCGTAGCGGCATCCGCCAGTTGCAGAGCAAGGTTGGCACGGCTAATCGGATCCCGGGCATTCCAGAGATCCTGTCCCAAACAAAACACCCGATAGCGAAAGGCTTTGATCGAGCGCGATGGGATGACCTTGACAGTCATAGCTACAACCTCTTCTCCACAGAGACGTGAATAGTCAGCAGAACCCGCTCGGGCTCAAGGTAAACAAATGTTACCAAAACAACCTCGTCCTCAGAGGTAATGCTTACCGGGCAGGTGGCTTTCGGGGGTTCCACCCGTTCATGCCGTACCCCCACAGTGTATTCTCCAATTGGCAGGTCATCAAATCCAGCGTCCGCATAGATCAACTCAATGGTTTCTTCTGCAATCAACTGCCCCTCTCGCTCCAGGAAACTGAGAAAAGGGATCCCATCGATGGAGGTGAGCGCGTTGTTGGCCTGGTTGCGGATCATCACGAAGATGTCGGACATGGAGGGTGCGCCATCACCTCAGGGGTTTATGATCGAGGGTGCTGGAATGTAGCCCAACTTTCTTTAGCCTGGACTGCCGCCAAGTCCTGATTCAGCGACCAAACCCTTGACCCCGCGTGGCCGGGCGGGCAAGACAGGCTTGGAGTTTTTTCCGCAGCTGGGCTGTATCGAGGCGCTGACCGATGAGCACCAACTGGTTTTTGGGCTGGCGAGGCCACTCATCGCTGCTGAGGGTATAGCGCCGACCGCTGAGGTGAAAGATATGTCGCTCTGGGCTTTCCTCGAACCACAACACCCCTTTGGCACGAAAGACTGCATCGGGCAACTCGTTGAGAAAATTTTGGAAAGCATCCAAAGAGAAGGGCTGATCGCTCTCAAAGGCTAGGGAGTTAAAGCCGTCGGCCTCGATGTGGCTGTGATGGGAGTGGTGGTGGTCATGATCGTGCTCATGGTCATGGTGGTCGTGACTGTCGTGATCATGGGCTTCTTCTTGGGGCAAGGAACTGGCCTGAAACAAATCGGTATCCAAGATCAGCTCCAGGGGAACTGCGCTGTTGACGGTGCGCAAAATGCGGGCATCTTCTTTGATCTCGCGGATGCGTTTTTCCAGACGCTCGATCTCGGCTTCCTCGACCAAATCGATTTTGTTGAGGAGAATCACATCCCCATAGGCAATTTGGCTGTAGGCCACGTTGCTGTTGAACAGATCGGGGGCAAAGTTGGTGGCATCTACCAGGGTGATGATTGAGTCCAGCCGCGTCAGATCTCGCAATTCTGGCCCCAAAAAGGTGAGGGCAACCGGCAAGGGATCCGCCAATCCCGTAGTCTCCACCACCAGGTAGTCGATCTTGTCGGAACGTTCCATCAACCGCAACACGCTTTCGGCGATGTCGTCCCGGATGGTGCAGCAGATGCAGCCGTTGTTCAGCTCCACCAAGTCTTCTTCGCTGGAGACGATCAGTTCCGCATCGATGCTGATCTCGCCGAACTCGTTGACCAGCACCGCTGTGCGCATCCCTTTCTGGTTGTTGAGGATGTGGTTGAGAAGGGTGGTTTTCCCACTGCCCAAAAAACCTGTGATGATGGTGACAGGTAAGCCTCGCTTAGGCACTTCGATGGTTGCGGTCATAGAGTGGCAGCGATCCGATATAGAGGGAACTCTTCCACTTTACCCTCATTGCCCTTGTCCCCTGAGGCCGGGTGAACCTCTCAGATGCGGTCGGTAGAGCCTTTGCGCCTCGGCATTGGCGGCGTCGCCAGTGTGGCCCTGGCTCTCCCAACTCGGCGGCCTCTCTCTTTCTGGCTTACTCTTCAGGGTCAGATTGCTTCCTCTAATCCCCTGGCCCTGAAAGTAGGGTTATTTCGATTCAAACTGGGACAATGCACCCAACACCTAAAACGTTGAACGCAGGGGGCCAGAGAGCTGTTCTCAGTGGCCCACGGGTCTCACCCTAACCTGAAGTGACTATCGATAACATCCCTAGGTAGACTATAGTGCTGACCCACCCCAGCTTGGCCTGTCGGGATGCCTACCTGTCCTGGGTTACTTCCACCTGGTTGCCCGGCTCTAGGCTGACGCGGAACTGTTGGGCGCCTGTCGGCAAGGGATCCGGCGGTAGCTCCGGCAGGTCGGCAAATGGGGTTTCGGCTCGGCGCTCTCGGGCAAGCTCATTCTCCGGCTCGGCGGCCAGCAGGGATCCCGTCTCATCTACAGTTACTCGATAGGCCAAGCTCTCCGGCAAATCGGGGGGAGACTGCCACTGCTCCGCCAGAATGTCTCGCAGACGGGAAAGGGGATCCGCCCCTGCTGCCTCTCTTCCCGCTGTTGGGTCAGATTCTTGGAGGGATGTGGCCAAAGGCTGCGATTGACCCGTCAAGGCAGGGATGGTGAGCTGCTCTTGCGGGGAAGGGGAAGCTGTGGGATCCCTAGGGGGGCGACTGGCCCAGATCCCAACACCGGCCACAACTGCGATCCCTCCCACCAGCAGGGCCGCGATCCCAGTGGGCTGTCGATACCAAGCCCGCGTCACCGGAGTTCCCAGATTGGCCAGTTGGGGAATGTCATCCGCCACCTGGGAGAGGTTCTCCAGCAGGTCGTACAACTGCGTCATCGACAAATCCACCTGCGCGATGCGATCTTCCCCTTGGCGCACCGTGAGACGATGAAAAATAAAATCAAGCGGACGGATGGCCACGGTACCGCTGAAGGTTCCCTTGGGTTCCCCACTCAAGTGGGATCCCACGTAGCGGTCGATTACGGTGATCAAATCGTTGAGCCAAACGTTATCGCCGTGTAAAGTTTTGACCGTTTCCCCCTGGCGGATTTCCAACTGACACTCGAAGCTGCGCTGGATGGCTTGCAGCGGCGGCGTTGCAGAGGAGTCTGAAGAATTGGAATCGGCAGGGGCTTCTCCCCGTACAGTCAGCGTAGAAGTGGGCTGTTGATAGGTGTGGCTAACCAGGGTAAGGTTGGGCATGGCAACTGCGGGCGAACAACACGGGTAGAGGGCTACAGAGGCGATAATTGACAAAACTGCCTCAAGAAGAGGGTGAGGCATCGGGGCCGGAGCTGTGGGCTACCCCCTCTTCTTCCAGATCGCTGCCGGCAGGCAAATCCATCTCAGGACGGCTGAGCAAGGCTTTCCACAGGCGCTGAGCGCCTTTCGGGCTACTGTAGAACATCAGCTCAATCAAGATGCGCAGGGCCAGCTCGGTGAGGCTATTCTCATCGCGCACGTCCCCATCCACCATGCGGCTGCGGTAGTGAGAGAGGAATTCATCCAAGTAATCTCCCACCAGCGGCTGACGGAAGGGGCTGAGCTCTTGATCGACAGCGGCTTCCAGTTGCTCCAAGGTGCTGCGGATACGGGCTTGTTGCTGAGCAGCCAGATAGGCAATCACCATCACCAGGGCGCGGGCCTCTTCGATATCGACCTTTTTGCGCCCACCGCTGCTGCGGCGCAAGGGGTTAGCATTGCGCAGTCGCCAGAGGGTCACCCGGTCGCCAATCTGCTCTTCCAAGTTGAGGGCTTTGGCTGCGGCCAGAACCGCTTCGGAACTTTCTCCGCTCAGGGACTCCAACCCCAGCAGTAGCAAGTCCAACTGGGCTTTGATGGTACCGGTGGCTGTGTTCAGGCCAACGGGCCGACTGTCTAACTGAATGTGCTTGTGTTCCACCGTCACGCTGTCAATGGGAGCTTTGGGTTTCGACGAAACTCTATGATCTCCTGTCCAAGCCAAACCTGCAACCTACCTCCCTGCGCTCTAGTCTAAAAGACTTTGGGCATGCTAGACTGCTCGCCAGCCTGCCGAGAGTTGAGCTCTCAGGGTTCTTCCCCAAAACGGGGTAACTCTGGATGCATCTTAGACCAATAAGAATGGGTTTTCTGGGCCGGTTTCTGTTTCGGCAACACCCCTACTCCTAGCTGAACTTGGGCTTTTGGACTCAGGGGGATGGCTACTTATAATGGGGAAAGCAGCTGCTGCTTTGGCCTTTAAGAGCTAAGTGACTACCCACCTTCATTGAGTTTCCCTTTTGTTGACACCAGCGACTCTAGGTGCAGCTTGATTCATCATGGCCTCTTCTGCTCGCTGCAGTACTCAGCCTGTCCCTGTTCTTCACTGGGTCTTGATCTTCAGGGATCGATTGGGGCAGAGGGGGGTTGTTCTGGATAGTATCTATTACTCAGTGGGACGGTCTAAAGACAATCATATTCGCCTTTACGATCCCTGCGTCTCTCGGAAACACGCTTCCCTCATCCGCATCCCAGGTTCAGGGCCAACTGCACAGGGATCCCTGCAGTACAGCTACATGGTATTCGATGGCAGTCCGGGATC
This sequence comes from Synechococcus sp. R6-5, assembly GCF_047461775.1. NCBI lineage: Bacteria > Bacillati > Cyanobacteriota > Cyanophyceae > Synechococcales > Synechococcaceae > Synechococcus > Synechococcus sp. R6-5. The sequence goes on along the minus strand of NZ_JANSHV010000055.1, from coordinate 2,523 downwards.
CAGGCCCAGCACCAATGGCCTATTCGTCAACGGAAAACGGGTTTTGTCCCATCGCCTTCAGCTCCTAGATAAGATAAGGTTTGGGCCGAACGTAACAGCAATTGTGGAGACAACGGATCGACTCAGCCCGGAAACCCTAGCCAAGTTATTGCAGCCTCTGGATGCTGCTAGCTCTACATCCCCATCCACCTTTGATTTTAATAAAGACACGGAGCCGAACCCGGAAAACCTGGCTCAGCCAGAGGAAGAGGATTTCACTGTTGCCTAAGCCAACCCAACCAGTCTTCTGAATCCTCCTGTGCCCCCCATCCCACCTGCTCTGAGCGGCTACTGGCAAAATGCCTTTGACCTAGAAGCCCATCTGGGATCCTTCCTGGGCCTTGGGGCTGCCGATCTGCGGGAGAAACTGCGGGCAGGGCAGCAGCAATTGGCGGAGTTGGGCCGGCGAGACTTTGGCTGGGATCGGGCAGATGCGTTTTATCGGGATCAGGTGAGATCCGCCTATCTGCTGGATTTGGCGGCTTGGCACCTGAGCAGCACCGACTACATCGGCGATACCTTACGCCTGGTGGCGGATCATGCCCGCGGGTTGGTGTTGGATTTTGGCGGCGGCATCGGCACCCATGCTATCGGGGCGGCCCTCTGCGCAGCGGTGGATCAGGTGATCTTCTGGGATATCAACCCCATCCATCGGCAGTTTGTGCAATGGCGGGCGGAAAAGCTGGGCTTAACCGAGCGCATCCACTGTCCAGAAAACTTCCCAGAAGAGATCTTTTTTGACACGGTCATCTGCTTCGATGTGGTGGAACATCTGGCGGATCCGGCAGCGCAGTTGCGGCAGTTTTACGACTGGCTCAAGCCGTCAGGTAAGCTTTTGATCAACTGGTACTTTTTCAAGGGGTTTAACGGCGAGTTTCCTTTTCACCTGGACGACCCGCAAAAGGTAGAGCAATTCTTTCAGGTGCTGCAAAGCTGTTTTTTGGAGGTGTTTCACCCCTATTTCATTACCGCCCGCTGTTACCGCAAGTGGGATAAAAGCTGAGATTGGAGAAAACCAAGGTGCTGCGCTATTTGCGGATATTGTGGCTGTTTTGGAGCACCTCAATCGCGGCAGAAATGGAGTACCGTGCCAATTTTTTCTTTGCCAGCCTCAGCAGTCTGGGTGGCTTGGGATCCGCTCTGTTTGGGCTGTCGTTGTTTTACCAGCAGGGGCACCGGCTGGGCGGTTGGAGTTGGCCGGAAGCCCTCATCGTGTTGGGGGTGTTCACCATTCTGCAGGGGGTGTCGGCCAGTCTCTTTAACGTCAACCTCAATCGCATTGTGCAGCAGGTGCAGGAAGGCACCTTGGATTTTGTTTTGCTAAAGCCAATAAGCAGCCAGTTTTGGCTGTCGGCCAGGGTGTTTTCCCCCTGGGGCCTGGTGGATATCGGCTTTGGCCTGTTGCTGATTCTCTACGCCGGGATCCAGCTCCATTTGCCTGCTTGGGCCTATGCTCTGGGGCTGCTGCCTCTGCTGCTGGGGCTGATCATCCTCTACAGCCTCTGGTTTATGTTGGGAGCCACCAGCATTTGGTTTGTCAAAATCTACAACGTCACCGAGGTGCTGCGGGGCCTAGTAGAGGCAGGACGATTTCCGATAGTGGCCTATCCGGTGGCCTACCGCGTGTTTTTCACCTTCGTCGTGCCGGTGGCTTTCCTGACCACCATCCCGGCGGAGACCCTGCTGGGGCGAGCCCAATGGCCGTGGCTGCTGGGATCCGCTCTGCTGGCGGCAGGGCTGTTGTGGGGATCCCATCTCTTCTGGCGCTTTGCCCTGCGCTTCTACACCAGCGCTTCCAGTTAAAGTCTGGGCCAAAAAGCTTGGATCCCACGCATCCGAGTTTCCAGGAGTTGAGTAATTTCTACAGACGCGCCCCACGCGCTGACATCGCGGAGAGCAACTGCCTTCAGTACAAGGCAGAGGGAATCGCAGAGTTCTCTGGGTTGAGGGCAAAAAAGTTTTCACTGCAGCGCTTTGCAGCCACAGGCTCTGTGGTTTAGGGGGGCTTGTCTGTCAGTGGTTTTGATGGTTTGTCGATCTTTTGAGGAGCCTGTTCAATGCACAAACACACAAGCTTTGTAGCAGCATCTGTGATAGCCGGCAGTTTTGCTCTCTTGGGCTGTGGCAGCAGCACTTCGTCTTCGATGATGCCTTCCCAAGCGGATTTGGTGGCTTTGAGCAGCGGCAACCGCCTCACCTTTATCCGCTCCGCCGATGCTTCTGTGCTAAGGATCCCTGACGGTAACAGGAGTGAACGGCAACCTCATTGGTATCGATGTGCGTCCTGCCAACCGACTGCTCTATGGACTCACCGACACCAGCATCCTTTACACCATCAACTTGCAGACCGGTGCCGCTACCGTAGCCAGTACCCTGTCAGCGCCCTTTACGGCGGGCATGCTTTCTGGCATGGACTTCAACCGTTCCGCAACTCATGGTCGTTTATTTCACCGCCCAGGATGAACTAAACAACCGGTTGCTTCC
>NZ_JANSHV010000054.1:0-5425 GCF_047461775.1 Synechococcus sp. R6-5 | reverse complement strand
GGCAACCTAGCTCGGTGCCAGGCCCACCTCCACTCACTACACGCACGATACTGGGGTCTTACTCTAGCTCCTCTCCAGCTACACAAGGGAGGAGCTTTTGTTTTTCATGCCGTTTCACTTATCAACAGGCCAGCTCCCATCCCAAACAGCGCTGCATCACTTGACCCAATAGGTACAGGGATCCGCAGATTACAGCTGGTGGCTCAGTGAGGTTTTTCGGCTTGAGCAACTGAGCCCGAAGAGCGGAGAGATTGGGCAGTGCCCGTGCTGAGGCGAGATGAGGCTGCAGGGTTCGGGCCAGTTGGGCCAGTTGGTCGGGATCCGTCCCAGAGTGGCCGGCAATTGGCAGGGCAAAAAAGCAATCTCCCGGCCGCAGCAGGGTACTGAGAATGCCCTGGACATCCTTGGTGGTGAGGATGCCCATATACCAGGTGAGGGGGCCAGGTTGATACTTATCCAGATAGCGACGGAGAGCCTGGGCAGCGGGTAAGTTGTGGGCTCCATCCATCAGCAACTGACGGGATCCAATCTGCACCCGCTGTAAGCGCCCCGGCCAACGGGTGATGGCAAATCCTTTTTCGACAGTGGCATCAGGGATCCGCCAGCCCTGTTGCTGTAGGGTTTCCACAACGGCAAGGGCTACTGCTGCATTGGTGAGTTGTACATCGCCGCTGAGGGGCAGGGTGAGGAGCTGCCCTCGCCAGTGGACGGTTTGAGGCTCTGACCATCGCAGAGGTTCGACCATCTTCAGGGGGCTTCGCAATTGCTCTGCCTTGGCTTGGATAACTGCTGTGACCTCTGGGGTTTGGGGTGCGCACACTGCCGGGATCCCTGGCTTGAGAATACCCGCCTTTTCAGAGGCAATTTGGGGAAGGCTGTTGCCCAAGCGCTGCCAATGATCCCAGCCGATGGAGGTGATAGCCGTTACCACTGGCTCGATCCCAGCATTGGTAGCATCCAGCCGCCCCCCCAGGCCCACTTCTATCACTGCCACATCCACCTTTTGCCGGCGGAAGTACAGCCAAGCGGCAGCGGTGATAACCTCAAACTGGGTGGGAGAAGCCTCGTCAGGGGCATAGGTTTGTAGGCAGTCTCGCACCTGGGCCAGCGCTTGGCTCCAGTCGTTGGCGGAAATGTATTCCCCGTTCAGCCAAATCCGTTCCCGCCAATCTACTAAATGAGGAGAGGTGTAACGACCCACACGATAGCCTGCCGCCCACAACACGTGGCTGACCCAGGCACAGACAGATCCTTTGCCGTTGGTGCCGGCTACGTGGATGGCCGGGATCCCAGCTTGGGGCTGTCCTAGACGCTGCAGCAAGACTTGCATGCGTTCCAGACTGAGATCCACACCAAAATGGCCCAGGGACTCCAGAAAGGCCGGCCAATCCCAGTCTGGGATCTGGGACAGGGTTAGGGACAAGTTGCTCTGGTTCAAGCAAAGACTCCGTCTTGCCAGGGTAGGTGAGATTTGGGATTTTTTCTAGGGATCAACAATTCTAGAGGTTCACTACAAAAGCGTCACGGATGCCCGGCTGCTTGAGCACCTCTTCCAGGATCCCATCCGGCAGGGGATCGTCCAAGCTGAGCACCATGACTGCATCGCCGCGGATGATCTTGCGCCCCACCTGCATGCTGGCGATGTTGACATTGTAGGCTCCCAGCAGGGTGCCAATCCGTCCGATGATTCCCGGCATATCCCGGTGCAGGGTCATCAGCATGTTGGCGGAAGGGGGCACATTCACCGGGAACTCGTCGATCTGGGTAATCCGCACCTCTCGCTCCCCAATCAACGCCCCCGAAACCGAGCGGATCCCATTGGGGCCGTGGGCAATCAACGTCAGGGATCCGGAATAATCTTTCAAGGAGGGATCTCGGGTTTCCACCACCCGGATGCCCCGTTCTTTGGCCTCGATGGAGGCGTTGACGTAGTTGACCCGCTCCCGCAGCGCCAGCGTCAAAAGCCCTTTGAGGGCGGCAATGACGATCGGCTGCCCATCTTTTTCCGCCAGATCTCCCTGCAGGCGGATCTCCAACTGGTTGACGCGATCCCCCGCCAATTGGCCAACCAAGTTGCCTAGGGTTTCGGCCAAGTCCAGGTAGGGTCTGAGGTTTTGCAGCACCTCTGCCTGTAAGCCGGGGATGTTCACAGCAGAGCGGGCCGGCAGCCCCAGCAACACATCGCGGATCTGCTCGGCCACATCAATGGCCACATTCACTTGGGCTTCTTCGGTGGAGGCCCCCAAGTGGGGAGTGAGCAGGACTTCTTTGCCCAGGGAAAACAGCGGGGAGTCCTTCAGGGGCTCGTTGGCAAATACATCCAAAGCCGCTCCGGCAATTTGGCCGGATTTCAGGGCTTCGTACAGGGCTTGTTCATCCACCAAACCGCCGCGGGCGCAGTTGATCAGGCGAGCGGTCGGCTTCATCATGCGAAAGGTTTCGGCGTTGAACAGGTTGGTGGTTTCAGGGGTTTTGGGAATGTGCAAGGTGATGTAGTCGGATTCCTGCACCAAAGTTGTGAAGTCCACCAGGCGTACCCCCAGTTGCTCGGCCCGCTCCACGGATAGATAGGGGTCATAGGCCAGCAGCTTCATCCCCATCGCCTTGGCAATCTGGGCCACATGGGATCCAATCCGACCCAATCCGACAATCCCCAGCGTTTTTTTGTAGACTTCTACGCCGACAAACTCTTGCCGATTCCACAGGCCCGATTTCAGAGAGGCATTGGCATCAGGTATGTGGCGGGAGAGGGCCATCATTAAGGCAATGGCGTGCTCGGCAGCGGCAATGGTGTTGCCCTCTGGGGAGTTGACCACCAGGATCCCGGCTTTGGTTGCGGCAGGCACATCGATGTTGTCAACGCCAACGCCCGCCCGCCCGATGATCTTCAAGTTCGTCCCCGCCTCGATCACCTCTCGGGTAACCCGTGTACCGGAGCGCACCATGATGGCATCGTAGTTGGGGATGACCGCGATCAACTGCTCTGGGGTGAGCTGAGTTTGCACATCCACCTGAGCGACTTGGGAGAGAATGTCGATCCCCGCCTGATCGATGGGATCTGTGACGATGACTCTGGGCATAAGCAGCGTTAGTCCAGTGGGATGGAGGGCAACAGAAGTAGGGGAACAGATTACCCAAAAAATTGGGTCTAAAGCTCCGTCCTACCGCTACGCAGTTCGCCTTGGCCTCAGGAAGCTGCAGGAGGGCTTTAATGCTATGGTCATCCTTAGCGGCAGGGTAGTCAACCGCTCTGTTCAAGCAAGCGGGCTATAGGCCTTAAGCCCAGCAGTGCGAAGGCCAACGAAGACACGCTGTGAATATTCTGGTCGTCAATGCCGGTTCCAGCAGCCTCAAATCCTCCCTATTTCTGACGGTTGAGGGAAGGGTGGAGGCCACGCCCATCTGGCAAGCCCAGGTGGATTTCACCTACAAGCCGGGGGAGGCCCTCATCCAGACTCGTCGGCGAGGCGGTGGGTGGGAATCTTTTCCCTCCGCTTCACCTGAGGGAGGGATCGGCCAACTGGCCCCGCTGTTTCAAAGCCTCTGGCAAGGGGAGGGATCCCTGCTCCCGCAGGCGGCTGAGATCGGCGGCGTCGGCCATCGGGTGGTGCATGGGGGATCCCTGTACCGGCAGCCCACCTTAATTACGCCAGAGGTGGAGAGGGCGATTGAGCAATTGATCCCCTTGGCCCCAGCCCACAACCCTGCTGCGCTAGCCGGCATTCGTCTGCTAAGGCAACTGTTGCCGGGGATCCCTCAGGTGGCCGTTTTCGACACCGCCTTCCACCAGCAAATGCCTCTGGCCGCAGCCCTTTACCCCCTTCCCTACGCTTGGGCTGAACAAGGGATCCGCCGCTACGGGTTTCATGGCATCAACCACGAGCATTGCGCCCGTCGCGCTGCCGAGATCTTGAACCGACCCCTGGAAGAGTTGCGGCTGATCACTTGTCACCTGGGCAACGGCTGCTCGTTGGCGGCCATTCGCGGGGGCAGAAGTGTGGACACCACCATGGGCTACACCCCCCTGGAGGGCTTGATGATGGGATCCCGGTCGGGGTCAGTGGATCCGGGCATTTTGATCCATCAGTTGCGCCAGGGCATGAGTGTGGATGAACTGGATCGGATCTTGAACCGAGAATCGGGGTTGAAGGGCGTTTCCGGCCTGAGCAGCGATATGCGGGTTGTGTTGGAGGCAATGGAGGCAGGCCATGCCCGGGCGGAGCTGGCTTTCGATCTGTTTGTCCACCGTCTGCGCAGCCAGATTGGGGCAATGCTCATGAGCTTAGATCGGCTGGATGCGCTGGTGTTCTCTGGGGGGATTGGGGAAAACTCGGCGCCGGTGCGGGCAGCAACCTGTGCAGATCTGGGTTTTTTAGGGATCCAGATCGACCCGGTTTTGAATGCCGGATCCCCCCGCAACTGCGATATCAGCACTTCGGATGCTCCGGTGCGGGTTCTGGTGATCTCAGCCCAAGAGGACTGGGCCATTGCCAAAGCTTGCCAAAACCTTTTGCAAGGGGAATAGACGAAGGATTCCAGGCTGCTTCTCGCCAGGTTCTCTCCTTTCCGCCCGCTGGCTTGGTGGAGACAAACTCTAGACAATAAGCTCAAAAAAAGAAGACCTTTTGGAGTGGAGGAAAACCATGCAGCGAAGGCATGAACGGATCCCATTGCTGGTGCTGCTGAGCAGTGTTCTGGTGGGGTGTGGGGGCACGACCGGCAGCAGCGATCTTCTGCCCCTGCCGCCTCCCATACCTGCTCCATCCCTCACCATTACTGATCTCTCTCCGCGCACCGTCTCGGTGGGGCAAACCCCGACCTTTGTGGTGTCTTTCCGGGTAGAAGCCCCTGCCGGGATCCGGGGTTCCAACGCCTTTTTGGCTTCCGTCACCACCCCACTGGGCAATTTCGTAACCCTGGGAGCTTTTGATGCCGCTCAGTTGCCCGGCTGCTTCGTTGGGGCGACCACCTGCACCGTTACAGGGCTGACCCTGACCCAGAATCGCTTTACCCTCACTCAAACGGGATCCCATCAGCTCACCATCAGTGTGTTCGATCGGCAGGAGCGGCTGGGCAGCGGCAGTTTCCCATTTACCGGAGTGCTTTGAAAACGGTTTGGATAAAGACACAGAGGATACTAGTCTTGCAGGATCCCCAGAAACTCAAAACTCACTCTAGGCCCTATCTCTCAGGTGGATTTCTGAGGCTTCCGGCCAAGGGATCAGGCCACCTCGGTCAAACTTGAACGGCCTCGCCGTTCCTGAGGAGATCGAGTTTTGTTGCTTCAAATCGGGTGGGGATAAAGTCGAGTATGTAGTCACTCTAAACATCATGGTCTAAACATCATGAATGAAACCTTTCCGTCTGGCTCCCCTCTCCCTCTGGAAGAGGAGCTGAGGGTGGTCGCGGAAGCGGCGCGGAGCGT
>NZ_JANSHV010000053.1:0-17434 GCF_047461775.1 Synechococcus sp. R6-5 | reverse complement strand
CGGGGCTCCTGCGATTTCTAGCTGAGCAGGCCCAACAGCGGCCCTAGCGCTTGGAGCGACGGGCTTTGCGCTCAACTTCGTTGCGTCGCCGCCGATCCCGCCAGTCGATGAAGGTAATGTAGCCAACGCCCAGGGTTACGGCTGTCAACAGCAAAAAGATGCTTCCGTAGGCGATGCGGGCGACCAAGGGAAGATCGGTTTCCATGGTGTGAGCGGGGGTAACCCCGTCAATATCGGCGGCAGGAACAACAAGATGAATGCAAGATGGATGTGAGGCTCAATCCAGGCATGACAAATTACATGCCGTTGCGCCCCCAGACCACCAGAGCAATGGAAAGAACGAAGAAGGTGGGGACGGCAATCCAGCCAAGGGTGATGATGTCCATAGGTCTAGCCCAGCTAAAGAGGGGTTATCTCGAGGTGATCCCATTTTACGAGAGGAGATCCCTTGTCAACGGACATCTACGAACACCTGTTTTCAGTTCAAGCTGGCTACAGTGGAGTTAAATCTGAAACATCTGAGCCAAAGAGGTGGGATCCGATGGTACTGGACACATTGCCACTGGTTGCCGCTGTGGCCATCGCTATTTTTCTGCTGTTTTTTTGGGTGCGGGTCATTCGAGATGCCGTTTGGACAACGGTGGGGGTTCTGATCATCCTGGCCGTGCTGTTTGTGGTCTTCAACATCGGCCCACGACAGGTGCTCCAGGAGCTGCGGGATCCCTTTACCTTTGTGGAACGGGTTTGGCAGGTGATCGTCGGCTGGTTCAAGGCGCTCTTCCCCTAGGGTCTCGCTATCTGCTACACAGCCCTTTGATACAATAGATAACTCACAAGGCCAGCCTGTTGGAGCCGGTGGACAACGGTCTGGTCAAAAGACAGTTTCCTCTCCTGTTTCTGCGCTGCTCCACAGCGCCTACGCGACTGAAGCTCTCGCCATGCCTTCTGACCTTGAATGGGATCCCCAAGACCTGACCCCAGAAGAGGGGATCCCTATTCCTGCTTGCGTCAGCGGGACGGAGTCCTCAGACATCCAGGTGGAGGTGGAGGATTTGGGGGAGCGCCGCTGCCAAGTGCGAGGTCGCGTCCTGATTCCGGTGGAGCGGCAGCAGGTCTGGCAGGTTTTGACCGACTACGACCATCTGGCGGAGTTTATTCCCAACTTGGTGGAAAGTCGCGTCATTGGCCGTGAGAATGGCCGCACACTGGTACGTCAAGTGGGATCCCAAAAGGTTTTATTTGCCCAATTTTCTGCTGCGGTGGTGCTGGCTATCGAGGAGATCTTTCCTCAGCAGCTTCGCTTCCAAAAAACACAAGGGGATTTTCTTATCTTCGAGGGGTTTTGGGATCTGGCCGATTGGTCGGCCCATCAAACCTTGCTCACCTACCACCTGCAGGTCAAGCCTCCCCGCAGAATGCCTGTCGGTCTGGTGGAGCGCCGCATTTGCCAAGATTTGGCCCTGAACTTACAAGCCATTCGGGAGCGCTGCCTGAGTTTGTCGGATCATTCCAAGCCCGTTTGAGGCGCGCCCAATAGGTACCTCGTTCCCCAAGCGCTCCGCGCCGCTGACGCGACCACTCTCAGCCCTTCTGCCAAAGAAGAGGGGGGCTGGGGAACAGCTTTATTGCCATTTGTGGGATTTGATATTCGAGCTGGAATTTGCCAGGTGGATCCCAGAGGCAAAGTGGGCCGGTGGTCCTTCACCTTTCGAGTCTCAAGCAGCGATCGAGGGCTGTCCTTGGGTGTGTGGGTGCGCTATCGGCAGGGTGAAGTGGAAGGCACTGCCCTGATTGATCCCCCCCGATTCTGCCCAGATGCGCCCCCCCATGGCCTCAATGATCAGTCGGCAAATGGCTAGCCCCAAGCCCGTCCCACCCACCGAGCGCCGCAGGGATCCCTCTGCTTGATAAAACCGCTCGAAGATGGCTTGCAACCGGTCTGGCTCAATGCCGCGCCCGGTGTCGGCAACAGTGAACTTCACCATCGCCCCCGTCGATCCACCGGCTGGTGGCTCCACTTCTGCCCGAATCCAGATCCGTCCGGTGGAAGGGGTAAATTTGCAGGCATTGTCCAGCAGCTTACGCAACACCTCCACCAGCCACTCCCCATCCGCCCTAACCATTGGCAGCCGTTTGGGCAGCACCTGCTCGATGGTGGGCAAGTCTTCGTGCCGCCGTCGCGCTTTGACATTGCTCAGGGCCAGCTCCACACATTCTTGAGCAGACAACGGCTCGATATGCCAGCGAACGCGACCACTTTCCAGCTTGGAGAGGGTGAGAAAGTCCTGCACCAACTCCCGCAGCCGATCGGCATCTTGCAGGGCTGTGTTCAACATTTCCTGGCGCATCTCCAGGGGCATGTCGGGGTCGCTGGCCAAAGACTCCAAACACACCTGAATGGTGGACAGCGGGGTGCGCAGCTCGTGTCCGGTCACGGCAATCAGCTCTGATTTGGCCTGATCCAGAGCTGCCAACTGGCGATTGAGCTCTTCTAGGTGCTGATAGGCTTCTGCCTGCAAGAGGGCTACCCCCACTTGGTTGGCAATGGCTTCTGCCAACTCCAGAGTGGCCGGCTGCCAGCGGTGAGGGTGTTCGTGGTGTAGCTCCAATAGGCCCAGCAACCGCCCTTGATAGAGAATCGGCATGGCCACCCAAGCCCGAATTTGGGCCGGCTGCCACAGCTCCGGCACTCGCTGCAGGCGGGGATCCTTTTGGGTATCCTCGCAGCACACCGCTTGTGCCGAGGCCATTGCCTCCCGCAAAAAAGGGTTGCTGGGAAGAGGCCACAGGGATCCCTTAAGGCTGCCCATCGTTAGGGTGCGGTACTCCTGCTCAATCTGAACAGCAGGGGCCTGGCCATCGTAACGGTAGATCAAACATCGCCCCACCTCTGCCACCTGCCCCAGCTCCTGCACAGCAATTGCCAAAATCTCGCCGGGATCCAAAGACTGGCGAATGGCACTGCTGATGCGGTTGATCAGATGCTCTTTGCGCTCTTGCGCCCGAATGGTGCGGTAGGCCCGCTGCAGTTTGTATTGCCCTGCCTGGAGATAGGTGATCAGCCGCTCGGTAAAGGGGCCTGGATTCAGTTGGCTGGCGGAGTTTTGCGGGGATCCCTTGAGGTACTGGCGAAGGGGCTCAAGGCGAGGTTCCAGATCCGGTCGGTAACTGAGGATCTTGGGCAACAGGGCCAAAGCCGCTTGGACTGTAATCTGACGATCAAATGACCAGATCCCATCAAATTGGCGAGCTGCATCCATATCGCTGCTTTGCCAAGGACGCTCCCGCTGCATCTGCAAGCGTTCTCGACACACGAGGCAGGTGGCATAGTGGGCATCGATGACGATCAAGTGCCACTCCTGCACCAAGGGATCCTCTGGATCCAAGGGAATGGTGTGGTAGGGCAGGTCTGTCTGAGCAAAATCCTTTTCTGGGGTCGCCAACACAAACACGTCTTGGGCCATTGCGCTGATGCGCTGGTAGCGCCGTGCCTCCTGGCGGTAGTAGCGCTCCTTTTGAAAGTTAGCGAATACCCACGGGGATCCCTGCCCTTGCAGCACCTGATCCTCAATGGCGTGGCTGAGGGCAACCAAAGAGGATTTGAAATACAGTTGTGGGCGCAGGTGCGGCAAAGCCTGCAGCAGATCGCTCAATAGGGAGGTACGACTCTGGCGAAGGTAAGATCTAGAGCGGGTGGAGGCCATAACCCTACTGGCAAGCACAGATCACAGGCAGTACAGGGACACTTAACCCCGGAGAAGGAGGCTCGCAGTCTAGGTTTAGTCTAACGGTTGGGATCCCGCGGCGGAGGGAGCTTCATAAGGCGCAAGATCCAGCTAGCCTAGACTAGGGGATTATAAGGTTTACAAAGTTGAATATCAGCCAGCCAAATGTCGGGATCCCGGTACAGCCAAGAGGACGTGCAGCAGATCCTCCAGCGGGCCATTGCCCGCCAGCCACGCCTGGGCGAGTTCACCCGCTCCCAACTGCAGGAGATGGCTGCCGAACTGGGGATCTCCCCCCAAGAGCTGGACTTGGCCGAGCAGGAATGGAAGGCCTGGCAAGAGCTGAATAGCCAACACCGAGAATTTCAGCGCTACCGCCGTCGGCAGTTTTACCAACTGCTGGGCCGCTATGGAATTGTCAACAGCTTTTTGCTGGGCTTAGACTGGCTCTCCGGTGGAGGGCTATCTTGGTCGCTGTTTATACTCATGGGGTGGGGCTTGACCGTTGCCCTCAAGGGCTGGAACGCCTACCAAACGGAGGGTGAACGCTACGAGAAAGAGTTTCGCCAATGGCAAAGGAAACGCCAGAAAGATCTCCAGAGCAAGTAAGCCCAGCCTACCGGATAAGTCTGTCCCGCTGATGGAGATGGATTTTTCTCCAAACTCTGAGTGGGAAGGGGCACCGCCGAGAGATGCTACCATAGATATTCAGCATCGCTGAATGCCCGTGCGGGCGTAGTTTAATGGTAAAACCGCAGTCTTCCAAACTGCTGTTGTCGGTTCGATTCCGTCCGCCCGCTTCCCAACACTGGGCAGGCCTTAAACTAAACCTCAAAACTCGTCTGCTGTAGGCCTTTCCGGGCCCAACCTAGCCCCAAGGCAACGGTTGAGTTCGGGGCGAAAAGTGTCTGCGAGGGGGGTTGAGAAGGAGCAAAGCAGGAGGAGTCTTGTGAGCTTTTGGTCTGACCGTGGCGTATCGCGGCTGGGGTGGTACTACCGTGGAAGGCGTTACCGGTTGTCGACGGGGGTGCCGGATACGACGGCAAGCCGGCGGGTGGAGTCGGAAGCTGGTTGCCTTGGTTAAGCTTCTCTAGGAGGAGCTAGATAAGGAAGACGCTTTCGGATCCCTATAGCCAAAGTACAGGGTATGTGGTTCCAAAAAGCATAGCTGGTTGAACCAAGCTGTGCTTTTTCCTCTCACAATCTGGCCGGTAATTTTTCTTAATCAGAACTTAATCTCAAAATAACTAGAAAATAACTTTTGGATGATTTTATTGAGGTATTCTGAGCTGTATTCAACTCCTAAAATAGGGGGAAACCTGGGAACCCCGAAGCCAAAGCTTCCCCCGGCTTCCTGCGAGTTTTGTGAGCGAAGTGGGATCCCTGCTACGCAGGGGGTGCTTCTATTATCCATATCCATGTGGTTGTGACTTATAGTGGCTGTGATAGATGTTGTCTGAAAAGCTGCAATACAGGCTTATTCTCCGGTGAATTTGGGCAATGCTCTCATTTGTGCCAGATCGGCAGTAAAGTGAGAGTAAATGCAAAAACCGATTTTGGAATGGTTAGGAGAATCACCGTGCGTCCTCTATCTTTGTTGGCGGTGCTTTGCAGCGTGGCTTTTGCCCAGCCTTTTGCGTGGGGATCCTTGAGCTCAGCCTGGGCTAAGCCTTCCGGGACGTTGCGTTTGTACACCTCCCAACCCGATGCAGATGCTCAGAAAACTGTTGCTGCATTTCGGGAAGTTTATCCAGAGGTTTCGGTGGAGATCTTTCGCTCCGGCACCGAGGAGGTGATCAGCCGCTTTCTTTTAGAAGCAGAAAAGGGCAGCCCCCAGGCAGATGTGTTGTTGGTGGCCGATGCGCCCACCTTTGAGCTGCTGAAAGCCCGCAATTTGCTGGAGTCCTACTGCAGCCCTGAGGCCAAAGCCATCGCTGCCACCTACTACGACCCAGACTGCCACTACTTCGGCACCAAGATCTTGGCCACGGTGATCGTTTACAACACGGCCAAAGCCCAGCCCATCGATAGCTGGGCAGCCCTGGCCCAGGTTCCTGAAGGCCAACTGGTGATGCCCAGCCCTACCTATTCGGGCGCCGCCGCCTACAACTTGGGGGTTATCACCCGCACCCCCGGCTTGGGCTGGGAGTGGTACGAAGCCCTGAAAAAGAACAAGGCAGTGCTGGTGCAAGGCAATGGCGCTGTGGCTCGCAACGTCGCCAGTGGCGAACAAAGCTACGGCATGGTGGTGGACTTTCTCGCCATTCGCAGCCGCAACGAGGGATCCCCAGTGGAGGTGGTCTATCCCAAGGAGGGTGTGCCATTGATTACAGAGCCGGTGGGAATTGTAAAAGGAACGCCCAACCTGGAAGCTGCCCAGGCTTTTGTGGACTTCTTGCTGTCTCAGAAGGGGCAGGAGGTTGCTGCAGGGATGGGCTATATGCCACTGCGGCAGGATGTCACACCTCCGAAAGGGTTCCCCGCCTTGAGCGAGCTGAAGATCTTAAGCGTGCCGGCGACGGAGTTGGCCGAGAGCCGCGAGGCCGACAAGGCTCGCTTTGCCAAGTTGTTTGGGGAATAGGTTGACATCAAGCTGGCCAGACGCTGGCCAAGTCTTGCGGTGGAAGGACTTGAGCAAAGGGTTGAGGCACCCCATTATCCCCTGGCTGGTGGCTGTAGCCGCCCTTGTGACTCTGACCCACGTCTATCCCCTCTGGAGGCTGCTGCAGCGGGCCTTGGGCGGCGAAGGTGAGAACATCCGCTGGTTGCTGGAAACGCCTCGCGTCCATCTGGCGCTACGCCATAGCCTTTGGGTGTCCGCGGCCTCAGCGGCGCTGGCTCTTGGGGCCGCTCTGCTGCTGGCGGTGCTCACCACCCAGACGGATCTGCCGGGCCGCGGGATCCTACGGCTGCTCTTTTTGTCTCCTCTGGTGATTCCGCCCCAGGTTTTGGCCTTGGCCTGGATCCAGTGGGCTGGGCCGGTGGGCTATCTGCAGCAGGGGCTGCGCTGGATTTTGGGAAAGCAGGGATCCCTGTGGAGCCTCTACACACCGGCGGGGATCATCCTGTTGCTGGCTCTTTTTGTGCTGCCGATTGCCTATCTGACGCTGGTGGCGGGCCTGAGCCGGCTCTCCAAGCAGGCTCAGGAGGCGGCCCAACTGGATGGGGCAAACCTGCTGCAGGTTTGGCTCTACGTCACGCTGCCTCTGTTACGGCCCTCTGTGGCGGCAGCAGCAGCACTGGCGTTCCTGGGGGCCTGGGGCAATTTCGGGATCCCGGCCTTGCTGGGGATCCCGGGGCGCTACCTGACCTTGCCCACTCTGCTGTACCAGGAGGTGATCAACTTCAGCGGCGATGGGTTTGGGCGCAGTGCGGCGCTGGCGTTGCTCTTTGGCTTGCCGGCCCTCTTCTTCTTGAGCTGGCCCCAGCGGAGTCAGGAGGGGTTGGATCCCGGCGAGGCGCCTCCGGATCCCTATCGCCTGGGCTGGCTGGGTTGGCTGCTCAGCGGGATCCTTTTCGCCGCAGCTCTGCTGGTCGTTCTTGGGCCCTTGCTGGCCATGGCTGCGACTGCCCTGCTGCGGGCCTATGGCCTGCCCCTGACCTGGTCTAACCTAACCCTGGAGCATTTCCGCATGGTTCTTTTTGATCTGGAGCGGGCCCGCCGCGCCACGCTGCACAGTTTGGGCTTGGCGGGAGGAGCGGCACTGCTCTGCAGCGGGATAGGGACGATCTTGGGCTATGCCCTGACCCGCTTGAAGGTGCCGCTGTTGGCCCTGCTCAGCTTCATCGTGGACTTGCCCTATGCCCTGCCGGGCCTGATTTTTGCTTTGTCTCTCATCTTGGTGTGGTTGCCTCCTCCCCTGCCGGGGCTGAGCCTCTACGGCACCCTATGGCTGATCCTGATGGCCTACCTGGGGCGGTTCTCGGCCCTGGCACTGCAGCCCCTGCAAGCGGCGTGGCGCAGCTTGGATACCAGCCTTGAGGAGGCAGCCAGTATTGACGGGGCCTCCCTGCTGCAAACCTTTCGCCACATCTTGGTGCCGCTGCTGGCGCCAGCCCTGACGGCGGCAGTGTTGCTGGTATTTCTGCAATCTTTTGCCGAGCTGACCCTCTCCGCCCTCTTGGTGACCTCCCGCTCGGAGACCTTTGGGTGGCTCATCTTTGGCTTGCAACAAGGGGGCTATACCCAGCAAGCGGCGGCCCTAAGTACCTTGCTGCTGATCGCGCTCTTTGCCCTGGCCGCGGGGATCCAGGCGCTGCGGCGGCATGCCAAGCCAAGCTGAGGAGGGGATCCCTGCAAATCCTTCACGGATTGGGGCCGATCGTGGTGGTGCGGCGGATGGGTTGACCCTTTAGAGTCTTGCCTTCTACTGTTTTCACCCAGCCTTGCCCTGGTACAAATCGGTACTGCACATCGGTATCAGAGCCACCGAGCAGATCCCCTTGGGCATTGAAGACGCGAGTTTCCCGCTGCCAGTGTCCTGGCCCGGTCGGTGTGCTGCTCGACTCGGTGGTGTAGGTTTGGCCGCGAGCATTGTTGAATTGGCCGCTGCGCTGCCAGCCTTGCCCCGCTTGGCCCTCGATAAGGCTCGAGCTGCTGCCCACCGTCTTGCCCTCGGCGTTTTGCAGGGTGGTGCTGCCCTGCCGTTGCCAACCCTCATGTGTGTGAGTAGTGGTGTGCTGATGGTTCAGGTTCCAGGTCTGACCTTGTTGGGTAGTGACTTGGCCGGAATAGTCTCCTTCCACCCCCTGACCGGGAATGAATTGCCGGGATCCCTGGCCGGAATAGGTGCCACTACCCGATCTGCCACTTGGCCCGGTGCGAGTGTAGGTGCCGGAGTGAGTGAAGGTGCGCTCACCGCTCGGGGTCAGGGATCCAGCCGTTGGCGTGGTGGCTGTGCGAGTGCGTTGACGGGGGCGAGCCTGCGCAAAGGGAGCAAGCGCCATCAGGAGGGCAGTAACCAATAACAGGCAAAAGCTTGCGGTTTTCATTTTCATTCTCATTTTTCGAGACCCCTTGAGAAATTGCCAATCATGACCCAGGCTAGGTGCTCACCTCATCTGACTCTGACTTCGGCCTGAGGGTTCACCTCCCGAGGGGATCCCGCCAGACATAACCTGCTCTTAATGTCTGTGCTGTAATCTCAGAGGTGCCTTTAGCGAATGCGACTGCATTTTTCTATGAACACCCGTCGTACTTTCCTGGCTGTTGCGGCTGGCCTGGTGGCTGCGTCTGCTGCTGCTCTTCTGGCTGCCGACAGCTTTGCTCAGTCTCCTGCCGAAGTCAAAGTTTGGATTGCCTTTACCGACAACCGCCTGGATTGGGCCCGCGAAAAAGCGGCAGAGTTCAACAAACAATTTCCTCAATACAAAGTTACGGTCGAAGGCTACGGCAACTACGAAGAAATTCAGCAAGCCACCGACCTGGCCATTCAACAAAATGCTGCTCCTTCGGTGGTGCAATGGTTTGAGGTGGGCACCCAGCGGGCACGGGATTTTGGTTACTTCAAGTCCATTGCCGAGGCTCTGGGCAATCGCACCGAAATGAACGGGATCCCAGTGAATTTCGACGATTTTATCGAGCCGGTGGTGAGCTACTACACCCTGGATGGCAAATTTACGTCCATGCCCTGGAACAGCTCCAGCCCCATTCTCTACTCCAACACGGCCATCTTGAAGAAGGCAGGGATCGAAAAGCCGCCGGCCACCTGGCAAGAGCTGGAGGCTGCTTGTCAAAAGATCATGGCCCTCCCCGACGCTCCCCAGGGCTGTGTGACCTGGCCCAATCACGGCTGGTTCTACGAGCAGTGGATGGCCCAGCAGAATGCCCTCTTGGCCAACAACGACAATGGCCGTGCCGCCCGTGCCACCCAGGTCTTTTTGGACTCGGAGCCGTCAATTGCCATCGCCACCTGGTGGAAAGGGATGTATGACAAAGGCTACTACATCTACAGCGGCAAGCAGCGGGATTGGGCAGCCACCGAGCAGGCCATCCAGACCGGTACCGTCGCCATGGCCATCACCAGCAGCGCCGATGCCGCCAACATCACCAACGCTGCCAAGCAAAACAACATCGAGCTGGTCACCACCCGCATGCCCTACAACGCCGACAAGGGTTGGACGGGGAACTTGATCGGGGGAGCCAGCCTCTGGCTGGTGAAGGATCTGCCCAAGGAGGTGGAAGAGGGGGCGCTGACCTTCATGCTGTGGCTCAATAACACCGAAAATGCTGCCGAGTGGCACCAAGTGACCGGCTACTTGCCCATTCGGAAAAGCTCGGTAGCCTTGCTGGAGTCGAAGGGCTGGTTCAAGGAAAACCCCAACTTCTTCACCGCCAGCGACCAAATCAACAATTCCAAGGTGACCCCTGCCACTCGGGGGGCGCTGCTGGGGGCTTTCCCCGAAATTCGCAACGTGGTGACCCAAACCATGGAAGATCTGATGCTTAAAGGCGGGGATCCGGCCCAGGCCATGGCCAAGGCCAACCAGGAGGCCAACCGCCTTCTGGCCGAGTACAACTCCCTCTACCAGTAACCTGGATGTCGATGGGCCAGGGGTGTTATTGAGGGATGGGGGTGGGCGGCAGCCTGCCCCTTTCCGGGCTTTGATAAGGCTCTTGTGAAGAGCAAAGCCGAGGTGAGAGGCATGTTGGGATTCGTCCAAGTGTTGGTGCCGCTGTTGGCGGGGTTGCTGGGATCCCTCTGGATGGGGCTCCGTTTTCGACGCATCGAGTGGCCTGTGCCGGTGGGGGCAGTGCTGGGGGGCCTAGCAGGAGGGCTGGGATCCCTGATTTTTATGGCGCCCCTGGATTTTTGCACTTTTGAGCCGGAGCGCAAGGCCATCGACATGGCCTTTGGCGTGGGGCTGGTGCTGGCGGGCATGGCCATTCCCCTCTGGCCGCTGTTGGCGTGGACGCAGAAGGAGCAGGAGCGCCGCCTGGGGATCCCCGGCCCAGCTGTTCAGGAGAGGGGCATCTTTAAGCAGTGGTGGCTGGCGTGGCTGCTCTTGTTGCCCACCTTCACGATCTTGGTGGTGTTTCTCTACTACCCAGGGCTGGATACCTTCCGCCTTTCCACCCTGCTCACGTTTGTGGGGGCGCCGCGCAGCCGCTTCGTCTGTGTGGATAACTTTACCGCTTTGCTGACGGATTCCACCTATCTGCGCAGCCTGGGGATTACCTTTGCCATTTCGGCGGCCATCGTGGTGCTGGGGTTGAGCGGATCCCTGTTGATTGCCACGCTGGCCTACCAGCCGATTCGAGGGGCGGCGATTTATCGGGTGTTGCTGATCTGGCCCTACGCCATTTCTCCAGCGGTGGCCGGGATCATCTTCTTTATCATGTTCAACCCCTTGGGAGGGGTGGCCAACCATTTGCTGGGCCTGGTGGGGATCCCCCGTTTAAACTGGCTCAGCGATCCCAACTTGGCCCCCTGGGTGGTGATCTTTGCCAGCGTTTGGAAGCAGATGGGCTACAACATTTTGTTTTACCTTGCCGGCCTGCAAAACCTGCCCAAGGATTTGCTGGAAGCGGCTGCCATCGACGGGGCCGGGGCAGTGCGTCGCTTTTTTGCCATCACCCTACCGCTGCTTTCTCCCATCACCTTCTTTTTGGTGATTACCAACATGACCTATGCGTTTTTCGATATCTTTGGCACCATTGACTTGCTGACTGCTGGGGGCCCTTCCGGATCCACCTCGGTGTTGATCTACGAGATCTACAAAATCGGAGTGTCTTCTGGCAATTTGGGTAGGGCTGCCGCGCAATCCATCGTCCTGTTTCTCATTGTGGTGGGCTTGACAGTCCTGCAATTTCGCACCACCGAGCGGAATGTAACCTACGGCGGATAACGGCTGTCTCTGCTGCAACGCAATGATCCCAGTTCTCAGTGGGCAAGGGGAAAATCGGCAAGAATGGGGGTAGAGAATCTAGGGATCCTCGATGGCCCCAAAATCCAACGCCTCGACTTGCTGGCGCGACTTCGGGAAGCTGGGCATGCTGCTGGCGGCCACTCTGCTGCTTTGGCTCCTCTGGGGCTCCATAGCGGGCAGCCAAGCCCGTCTCAACTTCAACAACGCCGATCTGCAAGGTCAAGATCTATCCGGCCAAGATTGGCGGGGCAGCAGCTTTGTCAGCGCCAACCTGCAGGGCGCCGATCTGCACGGGGCCAACCTTTCGGGGGCGGCATTCACCAAGGCCAATCTGGCGGGGGCCAACCTATCCGGTGCCGATTTGAGCAATAGCCTTTTGGATCTGGCCAATTTGGCAGGAGCCGATCTCAGAGGGGCCAAGCTCACGGGAGCCATTGCCGCACGGGCGGTTTGGCAAGGAGCGCAGATTGCCGGCGCCGATTTCAGCGAAGCCTATGTGGATCGGGCGGCAAAGCGGCAGTTGTGTGAGCAAGCTGAGGGATCCCACCCGATAACCGGCGTAACCACCCGTGAGAGTTTGGGCTGCCCTTGAATCAGGGCCGGCAAAGGTGAAGAAAACAGGATCCCTGAGCCCCGTCGGTCAGATTGGCCTCTAGATTGGGTGAGGTGTCGATAGTGCCCAACTATGAGCAAGCCCAGCTTTGCGGTGATTGGCCTGGCGGTGATGGGGGAAAACTTGGCCCTCAACATCGAGCGCAACGGCTTTCCGGTTGCCGTCTACAACCGCACCAGCTCCAAAACCGACCAGTTCATGCGGGAGCGAGCCCAAGGCAAACGGATCACCCCCGCCTACAGCTTGCCGGAACTGGTGCAACTGATGGAGCGGCCCCGCAAATTCTTGATCATGGTCAAGGCGGGCGCGCCGGTAGACGCGGTGATTGACGAGCTTAAACCCCTGCTGGATCCGGGGGATATCATCATCGACGGCGGCAACTCCCTCTACACCGACACCGATCGCCGTGCCGAAGCCCTCGCCCCCACCGGGATCCACTTTGTCGGCATGGGAGTGAGCGGCGGGGAAGAGGGAGCCCTGAACGGCCCCAGCCTCATGCCCGGCTGCAGCCCAGAGGCCTACCAACAACTGGAGCCCATCTTGGCCAAAATTGCCGCTCAAGTGCCAGACGGCCCCTGTGTCACCTACCTGGGGCCCAAAGGGGGCGGGCACTACGTGAAGATGGTACACAACGGCATCGAATACGGCGATATGCAGCTGATCGCCGAGGTCTACGACCTAATGCGCAGGGCTTTGAAGCTGTCGGCCTCGCAGATGCAGGAGATTTTTCAGGCTTGGAATGAAACAGAGCTGGAATCTTTCCTGATTGAAATTACCGCCAAGATTTTCCAAACCCTGGATCCGGAAACCGGCAAGCCGTTGGTGGATCTCATTCTGGATAAGGCCGGGCAGAAAGGCACCGGTTTGTGGACGGTCAAAGATGCTCTGGATCTGGGGGTAGCGGTGCCCACCATCGAGGCGGCAGTGCAAGCTCGTATCCTCTCGTCGATGAAAGAGGAACGGGTGGCTGCCTCTGCCCAGTTGAAGGGGCCCGACGCAACTTTTGCAGGGGATCCCGATCGCTTTATCCAAGATCTGCGCGCTGCTCTCTATTGCTCCAAAATCTGCTCCTATGCTCAGGGGATGGCCCTGCTCAAAAAAGCCACCGTTGCCCACGGCTACGTCTACACCTTCAGTGAGATTCCGCGGATTTGGAAGGGGGGCTGTATCATCCGCGCCCGCTTCCTGGGCGAGATCCAGTCGGCCTACAAACGGGATCCAGAGCTGGTGAACCTGCTGTTGGATGAGGAATTCGAGCAGGCCATCCGGGAGCGGCAGGGATCCTGGCGGCGGGTGGTGTCCACGGCGGCTGCCCTGGGGATCCCGATCCCGGCCATCAGCGCTTCTTTGGCCTACTACGACAGCTACCGTACCGCCAACCTGCCCCAGAACCTCACCCAAGCCCAGCGGGACTTCTTCGGGGCCCACACCTTCGAGCGCATCGACAGGCCGGGCGTCTTTCACCATGAGTGGAATGCCTGTTGCCGTTAGCGATGCGTAGCATCAAGAGGTCTCCGGAAAAAAGTTGAACCGCGCACCTCCGTATGGAAAGGCTCCCCTTCCTGAGGAAAATCCTCGCGGAAATGGGCCCCGCGGCTTTCCTCCCGCAGCAGCGCCCCCTGCGCTACCAGACGGGCCAGCAAAAGCAGACTGCCTGCCTCGGCCTCTTCCCGGGTGGCCCAAGGCTTTTCCTGCAGGGGAAGTGCCTTGACAAAGGTCAGAAAAGCCCGCAGCCGTGTTCCCTCCCGCACAACGCCCAAAGCTTCCCCAACTCGCTGCCTGAGAGCCGGCAGGATGTCGGGAGACGTCGCCAGAACGGGTAGCCTCTGCAGCTGTCGGGGAAAGCTCACCTCTCCCAAATCTTGCAAGGCAGCCAAGGCGGCCCGCTTGCCCATGACCAGCCCTTCCAAAAGGCTGTTGGAAGCCAAGCGATTGGCTCCGTGCAGGCCCGTGGAAGCCACCTCCCCAGCAGCATAAAGGCCCGGCAGGCCGGTGAAGCCGAAAGTGTCCGTTCGGATCCCACCCATCACGTAGTGAGCCGCGGGAACAACTGGGAGCAGATCCTTCGTGGGATCCAGCCCCAAGGCGCGGGCAGAGGCAACAACGGTGGGAAAGCGCTCCTCCAGATGTTCGACGACCCGCAGATCCAGGTAGGTTCCCCCTGTCTGCTGCCGCTCCCAGAAAACGGCCCGAGCTACCACATCCCGCGGCGCCAGCTCTCCCAGCTCCGCATAGCGAGGCATAAAACGCTCCCCCAAGGCGTTGAGGAGAACAGCCCCTTCTCCTCTTACTGCCTCGCTCACCAGCGCTCCATTGGGCAAGGCCGTGGGGTGAAATTGCACAAACTCCAGATCCCTGAGAGTGGCCCCTGCCCGCCAGGCCAGCACCATTCCGTCGCCGGTGGCCCCCGGGGGAGCTGTCGAGACGGGGAAAAGGCTGCCAAATCCTCCCGTAGCCAGGAGAACTGCCCCGGCCCTCACCTCCACCGGCCCTTCAGGGCCAAGCAGCAAGGCCCCCCCTACCCTGTCCCCCGCCAGCAAAAGGCTTAGGGCTGTGTAGCCCTGCAAAGGCAGCCTGTTGAGGCGAGCCAGCAAACCTCTCAGAAGCCACAGTCCGCTCCGATCCCCCCCCAGATGGCGTACCCGCGCTTGGGAGTGGCCCCCTTCCCGGACAGGTTGGGGATGGAAAGGAAGGCCCCAGCGCAAAAGTCTCTCCAGGTGCAAGGGTGCTTCCTCCACAATGGAGCGAGCCACCTTTTCTTCCACCAGGCCGCGGCCCGCTTGCAAGGTGTCTTGGATATGGACTTCTATGTCCGCCTCATCCACAGGAAAAGCCACCCCACCCTGCGCCCAAGGGGTAGAGCCAGAGGGAAGGGGATCCTTGCTTACCACCAGAGTTGTCGCCCCCTGGGCTTCGGCCCACAGGGCTGCGTACACCCCCGCCACCCCTGCTCCCAGGATCAACAGGTCTGTTTCTAACAAGGGCGGCGCCCCGTTCTTCCCCTCCACCTCTAGGCTCCGGCGGGCACTGCCAGCATGGCCAGGATGGAACGGCGAGCCTTCTCAGCCACCTCCTGGGGCACCTGGATCACGTAGCGCATCTCCTGCAGGGAGCGGTAAATCTTTTCCAAGGTAATCTTCTTCATGTACTCGCAGACGGCTTCTGCCTTGACAGGGATGAACGTTTTGTCTGGAGCTTCTTTCTTGAGCCGGTGAAGAATGCCCACCTCGGTGGCCACCACAAACTCGCGGCTTTCTGAAGCTTTGGCGTAGCGCACCATGCCCTCGGTGGAGAGCAGCTTGGCATCCGGTTTGAGGAAGAGACAGCTAGAGCCGCAACTGCACTCCGGGTGAATGAGGAACTCTGCTCCAGGGTGCTCTTCCACCATCGCCTTGAGGTGCTCTTCCCGGATGCCAACATGCACGTGGCACTCTCCCGGAAAGAGATCCAGCTCCCTTCCGGTTACTTGAGCAACGTGGGCTCCCAGAAACATATCCGGCACGAAGAAGATGGGGCGATCCGGGGGCAGGCTGGCCACCACTTGAACTGCGTTGGCGCTGGTTACGCAGACATCTGCCAGAGCCTTGATCTCGGCAGCGGTGTTGACGTAGGCCACCACCAGGCCCTCAGGGCAGGCTGCCTTCCACCGCAGCACATCTTGCGGGCGAATGCTATCGGCCAAGGAACAGCCCGCCTCCAGATCCGGCAGCAGCACCGTCTTTTCCGGGTTAAGGATGGCAGCCGTCTCCGCCATAAAATGCACGCCCGCAAAGACGATCACCTGGGCGCTCGTCTTTTGAGCCTCCCGAGCCAGTCCTAAGGAGTCTCCCACAAAGTCCGCCACCTCTTGAACTTCGGGGAGCTGATACGAATGCGCGAGGATAACTGCCTGCCTTTCCTGTTTGAGCCGGGCAATCTCCTGGACGATTGTGGCAGTGTTGTGTAGCAATGGGGTTTCTCCCTTCATTTTCGACTTCTTGTCGCGACAGCGTTGCGTAGCAATAACGGTTTTGTTCCTCTGGAGGCTGGACACGATCTGAGGACTTTGTCCCGCTAATGCGTTTGCAGGAGCAGCGCGCAGCAATAACGGAAAGCCCATCTCCTGGAGTTGGTCGACTCTGCTTTGGGGGGTATCTGAGCCGGCAAGAGAAGCAACCCCCAACCCAGATGCCCGGCGAAGCCTTTCGCGGCGCCCGGTTGAGCTGGAGCTGGGCTTAGGTTGTCTTC
Source organism: Synechococcus sp. R6-5 (assembly GCF_047461775.1). Lineage (NCBI taxonomy): Bacteria > Bacillati > Cyanobacteriota > Cyanophyceae > Synechococcales > Synechococcaceae > Synechococcus > Synechococcus sp. R6-5. The sequence goes on along the minus strand of NZ_JANSHV010000053.1, from coordinate 1,000 downwards.
TCAAAGTAGCATCAGTCGCAACAGCGTTGCGTAGCAATAAAGCAGTGTCCAGCGAGGACTTGACTCAGGGTCACACCACCAGCAAAGAGAGATCCAAAGCCTTGGCCGAGTGGGTGAGCGCCCCGACGCTGACGTAATTCACGCCTGCCTCGGCCACTTGCCTGGCCCGTTCTGGGGTCATGTTGCCGCTGGCCTCCAGGGGAACTCTCCCTCCCACCCGTTGGACGGCGGCCTGGGTTTCTTCCAGGGTGAAGTTGTCCAGAAGGATGAGATCGGCTCCTGCTGCCAAAGCCTCTTCCAGTTCCTGGAGATCCCGCACCTCCACCTCCACCTTGAGGTGGTGGGGAGCACCTTCCTTGGCCCGCTTGACGGCTGCCAAAACGCCTCCCGCGCCGCGGTCGCAACAGCGTTGCGTGGCAATGATGTGGTTTTCCTTGATCAAAATGCCGTCGAACAGCCCAAAGCGGTGGTTTTTGCCGCCCCCTACCCGTACAGCATACTTCTCCAGGGCGCGCAGGCCGGGAGTGGTCTTGCGGGTGTCCAGAAGCTGGGTTGAGGTTCCCCGGAGAGCCTCTACATAGGTGCGGGTGAGGGTGGCAATGCCGGACAGCCTTTGGAGAAGATTGAGCGCCAGCCTCTCCCCCGCCAGAATGCCCTTCAGGGATCCCTTGAGGTGGGCCACCTCTTGACGGACAGCCACCCTGGCCCCTTCCTCCACTCCAGGGATGAACTCCACCTGGGGATCCGCCAGCCGAAAAACCCGCTTGGCAATCTCCAGGCCGGCCAGGATCCCTGTCTCCTTGGCCAGGATTACCGCCTCACCCTCCAGTCCTGGGGGTAGGGTCAGCTCTGTGGTGAGGTCGCCGTGCCCCAGGTCTTCCCACAGCCAAGCGCAAAGGGTCTCCTCTGGTAAGTAAACTTCTTCCATTTTCGGTTTGGTTTTAGCTAGACCGGCGGGAAGCCCCGCCCTCCGTTAGTGACTAGTGGCTGGTCACTATCC
>NZ_JANSHV010000052.1:0-15946 GCF_047461775.1 Synechococcus sp. R6-5 | reverse complement strand
GTTTGGGGAGTGTCTCAATCTAGTTTGAGATGACTACACTTTTTGAGTTGCCGCCAGTTCCCTGAAGATGGCCAGCCTCCAGATGGTTGACAGCTACCTATGGCACACTGAGAAAAAAGGAGTTGGAGCCCCAGCCTCTTATGCCACAACCGCAGCCCCCCAGAAGACTGGAAGACCAGTTTGTGGAGAATGTCTCCCGTTATCCCACTTACTTTATTACCGTTTTGCTGGGGGGGATCTGGGCTGGCCTCCAGCCTTTTGTCGGCCTGTATCGCAAAAGTCCAACAGCGGCGGCTATGGTTACGCTGGGATCCCTTTTGTTGCTTCTATTTGTTTATCTCACCCTGCGAGGCATGACAGGGAATACCTTTTGGCCAGAATAGATACTGGGTTGAGGTTGGGGCCCATGGGCGAAGCTGTGCAGTGGACGCCGGCAGCATAAGCACGCCTCAAGGGGATCCCTCTTTTTCGCCCCACTGCTGACAAGAAGTAAAGTGCTCCGCACCGCTCGCGCGAATGAAAAGTTTGCCCCGGAATGGTGGCGGTCTATGGGCAGGCCAAGCCTCAATTGGCTCTTCAGGGATCCCGGCTGCAAGCTGTAGCGAGGGGATTGGATTTGCCGCTAGCTTGGTAGAGGTGTTCTCCTCCGTTTTTTGAACTCATGGCAGATTGGATCCTGTTGGCGCTGGTGGGTTCTGCAACCTACCTGCTGCTGCAAAAAAGTGTGGCCCGCCTTTCGAAGGTGCCGTGGCGGATCCTGTGGCTGGTGATGATGCTGCCCCCTTTGGTTTGGGTGCTGGGGCGTCAGGTGTTTCAGTACGAATTGCCTCCCTTGCTGATGTTGCTGCTGTTTCTCACCTCCTACTTTACCAGCATGACCTTGGTGAGACGAGGGGGTATTCGACCCTCAACCGGAGGCCCTCGGCCAGAGGTGGAAAACTCCTCTCCAGAAGCGGATCCCTCGCCGGCTGGGGAACCTGAGCCAGAGGAAGAGGAGGAAGACGGCGCCGCAGATCCGGTCTCGCTGGCTCTTGCCCACACCCCCATCTCCGAAGTGCCGCGGGAGAAGCTGAGCCATTGCTTCCCCTGGAACGTCTTTTATTTGCAAAATGTGGAGTACCGCCCCCAGGCGATCATCTGCCGAGGCAACTTGCGGGCGGATCCCAGTGAAGCCTATGAGCGGGTGCAGCAAAACGTGGAAACCACTTTCGGCAAACGCTTTTTGGTGGTGCTGCAGGAGGGGTTTGCCGGTAAGCCCTTTTTTGCCTTGGTGCCCAACCCGGCGGCGCGGCGCTCCCCGGCGGACAGTCGAGAGTTCCTGCTGCTGGCTTTGGGGCTGTTGCTATTCACCTTCTGGACGACCCTCAGTGCTGGGGCCCACGCGGCTGGGGTTAGCCCTGACCGGCTGCTGCATTTGCCCTCTCTGATGAAAGGGTTGCCCTATGCGGTCGGGATCCTTGCCATTTTGGGATCCCATGAGTGGACTCGCTACTGGGTGGCCCGCCGCCACCACATCCAAACCTCGCTGCCCTATTTCATTCCGGTGCCTTTTGTCCTAGGGACTTTTGGGGCGTTTATCCAGTTGAAAGAGCCGGTGCCCAACCGCAAGGTGTTGTTTGATATCGCCGTCGCCGGGCCGCTGGCAGGGAGCCTTGTTGCTTTGGGCATGTTGTTGCTGGGGCTGGTGTTTTCGGCGCCTGTAGATCCTCCCGCGGTGCCCGAGGGGCAGCCAACCCCGATTAGTTTTCATCGCCTTGACCCGCGCCTGTCGGTGCTGCTGGCAATTCTGGCCCGCATGGTGCTGGGGGATCAGTTGCAGCCGGGGCAGGTGATCGATCTGCACCCGCTGGCCTTTGCCGGCTGGCTGGGCTTGGTGGTGATTGCCTTTAACCTCATGCCGGTGGGCCAACTGGATGGGGGGCACATTGTCCACGCAGTGTATGGACAGCAGATGGGAGCGAATGTGGGCCGGGTAGCCCGCTGGTTGGTGTTGCTGCTGGCTTTGACGGTGCAGCCTTGGCTGTTGCTCTGGGCACTGCTGCTGTTTGTGATTTCCAGTGCCGACGAGCCGGCCCTCAACGATGTGACGGAACTGGACGAGGCCCGAGATCTGCTGGGGCTGGGGATGCTCACGCTGCTGGTGCTGATCCTGCTGCCGGTACCGCCGTTTTTGCAAAATGGACTGGGCTTGGCCTAGATCCGGGGTAGGATCCAAACCGCCCCTGACCTCGTTCTCCTCTCATGGAACGCAGCTTAATTGTTCAAAAGTACGGCGGTACCTCTGTCGGCTCTGTGGAGCGTATCCAGGCCGTGGCTCAACGGGTGGCCCACACGGTGAAGGCAGGGCATCGGGTGGTGGTGGTGGTCTCGGCGATGGGGGATGAAACCGATCGCCTTGTGGGCTTGGGGGAGCAGATCTTGCAGGGATCCCCGACCACACCGGCCCAGTTGCGGGAATGGGATATGCTCCTTTCCACCGGTGAGCAGGTGAGCATTGCCCTGGTGGCCTTGGCGCTGCAACGCTTGGGGTGTCCTGCCCTTTCCCTGACGGCAGCCCAGGTGGGCATTGTCACCACTCGGGATCACAGCCGGGCCCGCATTTTGCACATCCACACCGACCGCCTGTGGCAGCACCTGGAGCGGGAAGAGGTGGTGGTGGTGGCCGGGTTTCAGGGCATCACCAGCCTGGCGGAGCTGGAGATCACCACCCTGGGTCGGGGGGGATCCGACACCACGGCGGTGGCCTTGGCAGTGGCTTTGGGAGCAGAGCTGTGTGAGATCTACACCGATGTGCCGGGGATCTTCACCACGGATCCGCGTAAGGTGCCTGAGGCCAGGCTGTTGCCGGAGATCACCAGTGATGAAATGTTGGAGCTGGCCAGCTTGGGGGCCCAGGTGCTGCATCCCCGCTCGGTGGAAATTGCCCGCAACTACGGTGTGAAGCTGCGGGTGCGCTCCAGCTTGGAGCCGTTGCAGGCGGGATGCGAGGGCACTCTCATTCTTTCTCCTCCCCCCCGTCCTCGTGCTGCCGACAGCAGTATCGAGCTGGGCCTGGCGGTGGATACGGTGGAGCTGGATCGGGATCAGGCCAAGTTGGTGTTGGTGGGGGTGCCGGATCGCCCTGGCATTGCCGCCCAGCTCTTTCAGGGGATCGCGGCGGCAGGGGTGAATGTGGATTTGATTTTGCAGTCGCTCCAGTTCACAGCCGCTCACGCCAGCGGGACGGACTCCTTGCCGCAGGGATCCGTGCCCCAGCCCACCAATGACATTGCCTTTACGGTCAGTCGGTCGCAGGTGGCCGAGGCTGCAGCCGTTGCCCGGCAGATTGGCCAAGAGCTGCAGTGTGCAGCGGTGATTGTGGATGAGGCGGTGGCCAAAGTCAGCATTGCCGGGGTGGGGATGATGGGCCGACCCGGAATTGCGGCGCAAATGTTCCAGGTGCTGGCCGAGGCCGGGATCAATTTGCAGATGATCTCCATGTCCGAGATCAAGGTGAGCTGTGTGGTGGCTGCGGAGCGGGCCGGGGATGCCGCCTTGGCTCTGGGAGAGTCGTTCCAGGTGATCCCCCACTTGCATCGGGCGAAGGTGCCGCCTGCCCCTCAAGACAGCCACCCGGTACGCGGTGTTGCCTTGGATTTGAAGCAATCGCGGCTGGGCCTTCGCAAAGTGCCGGATCGTCCGGGAACTGCCGCCCATTTGTTCGGGCGCTTGGCGGCTGCCGGGATCATCGTGGACACCATCATCCAAAGCCAGCGGGGCTACCACAACGGGATCCCCAGCACCGACATTGCCTTCACCGTGCCTCAGGATCAAGCGATGGCTGCTGAGGCGGTCTGTCGGCAGGTGGCCGAAGAGCTCCAGGCGGCAGGAGTTGACGCGGATCACAACATTGCCAAGGTCAGCATTGTCGGCGCCGAGATGGAAACCTACCCTGGCGTGGCTGCTCGCCTGTTTGCAGCCCTAGCCGAAGCCGGAATCAACATCGAGATGATCGCCACCTCGGAGATCAAGGTGAGCTGTGTAGTGCGCCGGGATCGAGGGATCCCGGCCTTGCAAGCTATTCACCGCGCTTTCCGGCTGGACTGCCCCTAGCCTGCCTTAGGGTTGAGCCGCCAGCAGCAAGGGAAAATGATGGGCGTTGGGGGCGTGCATCACCTGGATCCCCAGATTGGCGCGGTTGAGGAGATCGGCGTAGGTGGGGATGAAGCGGCCCTGGCTGTCCAGGATGGACTGGTTGAAGTTCAAGCCGTTCAAGTTAAAGGCCATTATGCCGATACCTATTGCCGCCGCCCAAATCCCCACTGTGGGCAGGGCCGCCATCCAGAAGTGGACGGAACGGCTGTTTCTCAGGCCCAGGCCGGGGAACCCCAGCCGCCCCAAGAACGCGTAGTGCCCGGCCAGGAAGTTGTAGGTGACTTCCTCCTGCCCGAAGCGGTAGCCGGCATTTTGTGACTCTTCTTCCGAGGTCTCGCGGATTAGGCTGGAGATCACCAGGGAGCCGTGCAGGGAGGCCAGCAGAGCGCCGCCAAAGACGCCGGCCACCCCCAGCCAGCTAGCAGGGTGCATGAGGATATTGTGCTCCGCCTGGAAAGCCAGCATGAAGTAGAAGGTGCCGGCGATCCCCAGGGGCAAGCCTTCCGAGAAACTGCCCTGGCCGATGGGGTAGACCAAGAGCACTGCCGTAGCCGCCGCCGCCGGAGCGGAAAACGCCACCGCAATCCAGGGACGCATGCCCAAGCGATAGCTCAGCTCCCACTGCCGGCCCAGGTAGCACCACACCCCGATCAGGAAATGGAGCACGATCAGTTGGTAGGGGCCGCCGTTGTAGAGCCATTCATCCAAAGAGGCGGCTTCCCAAATGGGATAAAAGTGCAAGCCGATGGCCGCCGACGTGGGCACCACCGCCGCCGAGATGAGATTGTTCCCCCCTATCAAGGATCCGATCACCGGCTCGCGGATCCCATCCACATCCACCGGCGGAGCAGCAATAAAAGCGATTACAAAACAAAAGGCAGCCGCCAACAGCGTCGGGATCATCAACACGCCAAACCAGCCGATGTACAGCCGGTTTTCGGTGCTGGTTATCCATTGACAAAAGCCATTCCAACTCCAGAGCTGCCGTGCAGCCGAGGAGCGGCGAATTACCGTACTCATAGGCCAACTCCTGGTAAAGACAAGAGCATTCTTCGTCGGCTTCCGGGAACGGGGTAAAAGTCTTCTTGCGCCGACCGCTAAAAGCATCCTCTCCTTTCAGGCTAGACAGTTTTAGGGATGCCGACAGGGATCCCTAACTTTCGCAACGGGACTGTGAAAAAAATGGATTTGTCGATACAAATCAGCACCGATATGTTGCAATTTGGAGGTCTTTGAGAGCTTCCCGGCGAAGGTCGGTCACTGGCAGTTGATGGCAGCCAAGCTTGAGCAGACGTTTCTTAAGGATAGGTTTAGGAAAGAGGTGCCGTCCGGGACCTGCTTTTTTTCCTCCAGAATCCTAGACAGAGAAAAAATCCTGCAAGCACTTCACCTGCAGGGATCCCGACTGCAAAGCACGGATGGCAGCCGCGGTGGCTTTGGCCCCTGCCAAGGTGGTCACCAGAGGGATCTTGTAAGCCAGGGCAGTGCGGCGGATCTTTTGGCCATCTTGCTGCGCCTCGACACCGGAAGGAGTGTTGATAATGAGCTGAATCTGATGGTTTTTGATGGCGTCGATGACGTGGGGCCGCCCCTCGTGCAGCTTGAGGACTTTATCCACCGGGATCCCGTGCTCGGCTAAAACTTTTTGGGTTCCTTCGGTGGCCAATAGGCGAAAGCCCAGCTCCACAAACTCGCGGGCTACCGGGACGACCGCCTGTTTATCCCGGTCGCTGACGCTGATGAACACCGTCCCCTGGAGAGGCAGATTCTGCCCCGCCGCCAGTTGGGCTTTGGCGTAAGCGCGGCCAAAGTCCGTGTCAATGCCCATCACCTCGCCGGTGGAGCGCATCTCTGGCCCCAGCAGCGTGTCGGTGCCGGGAAACTTGTGGAAGGGCAAAACCGCTTCTTTGACGGCAATGTGGGAGGGGATCACCTCCTGGGTAAAGCCCAGCTCGGCTAGGGTTTTGCCGCTCATCACTTGAGCGGCGTAGTCTGCCAGCGGATGGCCGATGGCCTTGCTGACAAAGGGGACGGTGCGGGAGGCGCGCGGATTGGCCTCCAGGATATAGACTTGACCTTTTTGGACGGCGTATTGCACGTTGATCAGGCCCACCACCTTCAGAGCTTGGGCCAACTTCACCGTCCACTCGCGGATCACCCGCAGCACCTCGGGGCTGAGGGTGCGGCTGGGCAATACACAGGCCGAATCGCCCGAGTGGATCCCGGCCTGCTCGATGTGCTCCAGAATGCCGCCGATGGTAACAGCGCCGGTGCGGTCGGCAATGGCATCCACATCCACCTCCACCGCCTCTTCCAGAAACTGATCCACCAGCACCGGACGATCCGGATCCACCGCCACCGCCAGTTGCATGTAGCGCTGCAGGTCTTGGTCGGAATAGACGATCTCCATGGCTCGTCCCCCCAAGACGTAGCTGGGCCGCACCACCACCGGATAGCCGATGCGGCGGGCAATTTCCAAGCTTTCTTCCACGCTGCGGGCAATGCCGTTGGCCGGTTGGCGAATATCCAACTCCCGCAAGATGCGCTCGAAGCGCCCCCGATCCTCAGCAATGTCGATGGAGTCGGGGGAAGTTCCCCAGATGGGAGCCTGGGCTGCTGCCAGCCCCTGCGCCAGCTTGAGGGGAGTTTGACCGCCAAATTGCACGATCAGGCCGACCGGCTGCTCAGCATCCACCAAGTTCATCACCTCTTCATGGGTGAGCGGCTCAAAATAGAGGCGATCGGCGGTGTCGTAGTCGGTGGAAACGGTTTCCGGGTTGGAGTTGACCATGATCGCTTCGTAACCCAGGCGGCTGAGGGCAAAGGCAGCATGACAACAGCAGTAGTCGAATTCGATCCCCTGGCCGATGCGGTTGGGGCCACCTCCCAAGATCATCACCTTCTCTTTGCGGGCCGGGAAAATCTCCGACTCGCTCTCGTAGGTAGAGTACTGGTAGGGGGTAGCAGCCTCAAATTCGGCAGCGCAGGTATCCACAGTTTTGTAGGTGGGGATCACCCCCAGGCTTTTGCGGCAGGCCCGCACCTGATGTTCCGTGGATCCAGTGAGGTGGGCAATTTGTCGGTCGCTGAAGCCCATTTGCTTGAGATGCCGCAGATCCTCAGCACTCAGGGATCCCAGCTCCCGCCCCTTGAGGGCTTGCTCCACCTCCACCAACTCCTGTAGCTTGTCGATAAACCAGGGATCGATGTGGGTGAGTTGGGCAATCTCCTGGGCAGAAAAGCCCATGAGCAGAGCGGTGCGGATGGTGAGCAGGCGGAAGGGGTTGGGGGTGCGCAGGTTGGCCCGCACTTCCTCCGGCTTGGGGAAAACCTCCGGCCTATCGCTGCCAAAACCGGGACGGTCGATTTCCAAAGAGCGCAGGGCCTTCTGGATGGATTCTTGAAAAGTGCGGCCAATGGCCATCGCCTCCCCCACCGATTTCATCTGGGTGGTGAGAACCGGCTCTGCGCCGGGGAATTTTTCAAAAGCAAAGCGAGGGATCTTGGTGACCACATAGTCGATGGTGGGCTCGAAGCTGGCCGGGGTTTTGCGGGTGATGTCGTTGGGGATCTCCGGCAGCGTGTAGCCCACTGCCAGCTTGGCAGCGATCTTAGCGATGGGAAAGCCGGTGGCCTTGCTGGCCAAAGCGGAAGAGCGGGAGACCCGCGGGTTCATCTCGATCACCCGCACCTCGCCGTTGGCAGGGTTGACGGCAAATTGCACGTTGGATCCCCCCGTTTCCACCCCAATTTCCCGCATGATGGCGATGGCGTAGTCCCGCAGCCGCTGGTATTCTTTGTCGGTGAGGGTTTGGGCTGGGGCCACGGTGATGGAGTCGCCGGTGTGCACCCCCATTGGGTCGATGTTTTCTATGGAGCAGATGATCACCACGTTATCCGCCAGATCCCGCATCACCTCCAGCTCAAACTCCTTCCAGCCGATGACCGATTCTTCCACCAAGATCTGGGAAACGGGGCTGGCCTCCAAGCCGGCAGCGCAGATCTCTTCAAACTCCTCCTGGTTGTAAGCCACCCCACCACCGGTGCCCCCCAGGGTATAGGCCGGGCGGATGATGAGGGGATAGCCGATCTCCTGGGCAATCTGCTTGGCTTCTTCCAGGGTGTGGGCCAGGCCAGAGCGGGGCACGGCCAAGCCAATCCGCTGCATGGCTTGCTTGAAGAGATCCCGGTCTTCGGCTTTTTCAATGGCCTCCCGCTTGGCCCCAATCAACTCCACCCCGTACTGCTCCAGGATCCCTTGCTGGGCCAGTTGCACCGCCACGTTGAGGGCCGTCTGGCCGCCCATGGTGGGCAGCAAAGCATCAGGGCGCTCCCGCTCGATGATTTTGGCCACAAAGTCCGCCGTCACCGGCTCGATGTAGGTGCGCTCCGCCATACTGGGATCCGTCATGATGGTGGCGGGGTTAGAGTTGACCAAGACGACCTCATAGCCTTCTTCCCGCAGGGCTTTGCAGGCTTGGGTGCCCGAGTAGTCGAACTCACAGGCTTGGCCAATGACAATCGGCCCCGCTCCAATGAGCAAGATTTTGTGGATATCGGTGCGGCGCGGCATAGGGATCCCACCAGGTGGCAGAGTCAGCCTTCTATTGTAGAGGTCACCTGCAGGTCAAGTTGCTCATCGGGATCCCTCTTTTTTGAGTGTTGCGCTTTCAAAGGCTATGCACAGCAGGCAGAGCTTGGATCCCTGGCAGGCAGGAGTTCTCTGGGGCAACCCGCAAAAGGGCAGCTTCTTCATCAGTATCAATAGACGGGAAAACTTGAACTTTAGATGATATCAATGCTATCGTCGCAGCAAAGCCGCCCAGGGATCTGCCGATCGAGGAAACGCTCTATGGCCACGTTAATTGTTCGCAATGTTGACGAAGCCATTGTCAAAGCTCTCAAACAAAGGGCTAGTCGTCACGGCGTTAGTGCAGAGGCCGAACACCGCAAAATCCTAGAGCAAGTCTTACTCCAGCCTGCGAAACAGTCCTTTGCCGAAGTGCTCAGATCGATACCTAACGTTGGCAACGATTCAGACTTTGAGCGGGTGCAAGATAACACTGCCCATGACGTATTTGCTTGACACTAACGTCATCAGTGAGCTGCGCAAACACAGTCAAGCCAACTCCGGGGTTCAAGAATTTCTTCAAACTGCCATTGAGCAAGAGGCCCGCATCTACATCAGCGTGATCACGCTGGGCGAACTCCGCCGAGGCGTTGAACTCATGCGCCATCGCGGCGATCATCTGCAAGCCAACCTTCTGGAGAGGTGGCTGCAAACGGTTGTCGATGACTATGCCGATCACATTCTTGATTTCACAATTACCGAAGCCCAGGTATGGGGAAGCCTGTGCGTACCTCACTCTCAAAATGCGATTGACAAACAACCAGCGGCTACAGCCTTGGCTTACGGACTGACCTTGGTTACCCGTAATGTCCGTGATTTTGCCAGGACAGGGGTGCCTCTCATCAACCCATTTGAAACCTCATAACAAGCCGCGGTAGCGAATAAAGATCAAAACTGCCGCCCAGGATCCCAGCGCCACCTTGATGGCTACCAAAATGTTAAGAATCGGGATCCAACCGCCGCTAAACAGATCCCCCAACTCCCCTCTAGGCAATTCCCAGCCGGCCAGAGCCATCACAGCCACCCCGATAAACGCCACCACCGACAGCTTCTCCCACATCGCAGCCCGCCACCGTTTGTAGATGGCCTCCATCCAGGCGGAAGAGGCGGTGATCGCCACCAAGCCAATGGCCGTCCCCCCCGCCACCCCGGCAGCAAAGCCTCCGCCCGGCGTCAGGTGCCCTCGAATGGCCAGCTCCACCGCAATCAAAGCCGAAATGGTGGCTCCCACTCGCGCCAACACAATCGAGGGAATATCGGTAAATTGAGCTACATTGGCTGTCGGCTGCTCATCCGCCAGCAGATATTGGGCGCCCAAAATTGCCGTGGAAAACACCACCACTTCAAAGACCGTATCGTAGAGGCGGTTGCGCAGAATGAGACCCGTCACCGTGTTGGGCACACCGCTTTCGCTGGCCAGAATCTCCACTGCCTCAACTAAAGCTACGCCCGCTACGCGATTGGGGGAAACGGATCCCGCCTCGCCCACAATGAGCTGTAGGGCTGCCAGCAGCACCGCTATCCCGTACACCCACTTCATGTCGCCATCACCTCAGCGGCCAGAGCTTGCTGCGCCAAAATGGCCTGCAGGCGGGGTACGCGTGTAACCAGGCGATACTCTGCTGCTTCTCCACCGGGCTCAAGGGCAATGGTGTGTACCTCTCGGCTGCGAAGAGCAGCCACCAACGCCTCCGAACTCCCATAGGCGGCCAACTCCAAGCGCATGTGGTACCGCTGTAGCCCTTGGCGCATCTGCTGTAACAACTGCCGTGCTGCTGAGGTACTGGCCTCCAGCACAGGGCTGCCTTCGAGAACGCCCAGGCGCATGCTCAGCGAAGAGCGCACCGCAATGGCGTAGAGGGTAATAGAAAGCATGGTGCCCACCAGTGCCTCGGTCAGGGCCACATCCGCCGCCCCAAACAGCGCATAGATCAGGGCGGCAATCGTTCCCAGGATCCCTCGCATTACCAAGGCGTGGTAGGGATTGGTCTGAGTCACCACCAAGCTTGCCGTCAGGGGCAGGAGTAACGCCATCACCAGCAACAGGGTCTCTTCCATCCTGCCCTCCTATAGGGACTTGCGCTGCGAGCAAAACGCCAGCACATAGCCCAGAATGGTATTCCAAATAGCCAGGGAGATCAGTGCCAACACCAACAGGGGCCATTCCCGTGGGATCCGCAACAGCAGCCCCAGCATGATGCTCATCGAGCCCAGGGTGTCCGACACCGAAAGGCCGTGCAGCTTAAATAAAATCGAGCGATCCCCAAGGAGCGGCGCCGTTCCCCACAGCCAAAACAGCACACCAATCCCAAACAACAGATAGCTCAGACCTTCCACCCAGACTTCCATACCTACCCCCAGGGCCTTTCTAAAGCATTTCCAGCCGTTTCAGTACATGAGCCAAGAGCATTAAGGCCGCATTGCCCACCGACAAAATCAAAACCCCCACAATCCCGATCATCCAATCATCCCGCACCACCGACACCACCAAAATCAGGATGGCCGTCTTTGTGGCCAAGCTGGCAAAGGCGAGCATCGTCTGCCAAATATCTTCCTTCAGCCAAGCGGCATACAGGGGCAAGCACAGCGTTAGGGTCAGGAGAAACAGCAGTAGGTTCACACGTCCTCCCGCGGCTTGAGCACATGGACTTCATAAGTGCCTTGGGCATTGCAATTGAGCACGATGGTTTTGGGCGTGAAGGTAATTAAAAAGATATCCAGAAACACCAGCCCTGCTGAACGGTTGGGCAGGGTTTGTTTGTATACAACTTCCTCAACAGTGTGGGGCTTGAGGATCATCTCGAAGGCTTCCCAGTAGGCTCTTGGGATGGCGAGAAGAATTTCCTGGAGCACTCGCCCCCAATCCCGCCATTGCACCGGTGCGGAAGCCTGGCGCGGCAGCAGCAACGTTGCCGCCACCCCGATGGCCACATTGTCCCAGCTCAGATTGCCCGTCAGCAGAAACCAAATCAAGAGGCGCAGGCCGATCTCCAATAGACCCAACTCAGGGTAGCGTCCCATAGTTCCCCACAGCTAACAGAGCCCAAACCAGCACCAACACTATGCTCAAGCCGCCCACCACTGCTTCCAGCCCTTCGTTCACCGACCCTCCCTTCAAAGGGATCCGCTCCCAAAACCAGCCTAGGGGGATCCCAACGCCCAAACTGAGGAGCGCCTTGAGAAGATTGTCAGCGCCATAGGCCGCCGGTAGCCAGCCCCAGAGCAAGCCCCCACCCCAAAGCACCAGTGCCACTTTATCTTGCCAAGGAGTTGCAGAGGTGGTTGCCCCCTTCATTGGAGAAACAGGTGCCCGCAGCACTCGCACGCCTAAACAAGTGGTGCCGACGGTAACCCCCACCAGCAGCCACTCGTGCCAGGGATCCAGAGCAGACAAGCTGAGGGCCTTGGCCGCATACCCCAAACTGCCGGGTACCCCTGCCAGGGAAGCCGTCCCCAAGAGCAACATGGGCCACCGCCAGCGATGGCTCACGCTCGTTCCAACAAACAACAGGGGCTTCGCCAACCCATGGGCAAGGCCATACAAACCCGCCCACTGAGGGGCAGCAATCACAAATCCCATCTGCGATACCGAGCTCCAGGCGAGAAGGTGCTGGGGCGTGCTCGCCATCAGGGCCAGTAGGATCCCGAAAACGGCTGAACCAGCGCTCAAGTAGGGCAACCCCTGGGCCAAGACCGGCGAAGCCTCGCTGCAGCGCACCAAAGCCATGGCTCCTGCTTTGGTCGTAAAACCGCTGAGCACCGCCGCAACAACGGAATCCGCGGTAACGTAGGTGAGGGGCAGCCACAGGCCGGCAACGAAGATCGCCCCCTTGGCCAAAAGACCCACAGCAATCAGCGCCAAGGCCGTGGGGTCGGCCATAGTTAAACTGCTCATCGCCAGGGATCCCGTGCGCACATAGACCAAGATGGCGCCCATCAGGTAGAAGAGCATGGCCACATTGCTCATGAAGAGGTAGCGCAGCCCCACCCAGAGCTGGCGTTCGCGGCTCTCCACTGTGGGTTGGCCCTCAGCCCGCCGTCCGTAGGTCAGCAGCAAAAACACGCCGATGCTGAGCACCTCCAGGGAAACGTAGACGCTGATCAGGTCGGCACTGATGACGACAGCATTGGCGCTACCGTGGACGATCAGCAACTGCATGGCCAGAAAGCGGCTGCCCGCAAAGCGTCTATCCAAATACAGGGCCACTCCTAGCGTGACCAGGCCGTGGGCCAAGAGCATCGCTGCTACATTGGCATCGATCCGCAGCGTCACCCCGAAGTGATCCAAAAGCTGTAGCTCCAGGGGTGTGGCGGTTGTGCCGGGCAAGCCCCCCTGCTGCACCGCATAGGCCACCGTCAGCGCGGCCATCCCCACCAGGCTGGGACGGGTCAGGGCCGGCATCAAGTAGGTTGTGAAGGCCAGCAGAAAGGGCAATGCCACCCACACCAGCGTCAGCTCAGTCATCGGTAGAAGTGCTCTGCGCCCCTGACGCGACTGCCTGTTCGATGCTCTCGACTTCGAGGGTGGGATGATTGCGGGACAGCTTCATCACCCCCACCAACATCAAGGCTTGTACCGATAGGCCAATGACGATGGCCGTGAGGATGATCCCCTGAGGCACCGGGTCGGCATAGTCCAGCTCGCGCCAGGGTTTGTAGATAGGGGTGAACACACCGCTCCGGGCTGCCCAGATCACGAAGAAGGCGATGACCCCGGTGCTCATAACATCCATAGATAGGATCTTCATAATGAGGTTGCGCTTAACCACGACTCCCCAGAAGCCAAGGAAGATCGTGAGGATGACGGCGGCATTTAACATAGACACCTCGCTTGCTGCACTCGAGCTATCCGGTGGCTCAGTCGTCCTAAGGCTACGCCCGCTACGCGACCAGTATCCAGCTTCCGCAGTCACAGCAGCCAGATAGCCTATGGCCGGTTGCAACGCTGCCGGGATCCCCATCTCCCCAACAAGGCCGGGATCCCGAATTCGAAAGAGCTGCAGCTCCCAATGGGCAACTTGCTGCGACTTCTTGCCAGCTCTGGGGCTTGGTGGGATCCTGGTCATACACTTCTCATGCCAAGGTCGGAATTGATGGCCGCTGTCCGCAGTTTAAGTTGTTTTTAATGGCCTTGGCGGAACCGACTTCTGGATGCTGAAGATAAGGTGTTGGAGAAGGGGGTTGTAAAAGCCGTGATGCTGCCGGTGGCGGAAGCAGAAGCCCTGATTTTGCAGGCGGTTCAGCCGCTGGGCCCAGAGTGGGTGGAGCTGGGATCCGCCCAAGGCCGCGTTCTCAGCCAAACTGTGTATAGCCCCCAGGATTTTCCGGCCCATCCCACCTCCAGTATGGATGGCTATGCCGTGCGCCATGAAGATGTGCAAGCGGGGATCCCTTGTGAGCTGCAGGTGATTGAGACTCTCCCCGCCGGAAAGGCACCCACCCGAGAGCTCCAGCCTGGACAAGCGGTGCGTCTCTACACCGGCTCCCTCTTGCCCAGCGGTGCGGACACCGTGGTGATGCAGGAATACACGCAGCAACCTTCGCCAGGAACCGTTCGCCTCTTGCAGCGTCCGCAGCGGGGCCAATTTGTCCGGCCTCAGGGAGACTTTGCCCGCCAGGGGGATCCCCTCCTGCCGGCAGGGCAGGCTTTGGGCGGAGCGGAGCTAGCCGTTTTGGCCGCCATCCGACAGGCGATGGTGCCGGTGTTTCGTCAGCCCCGGGTAGCCCTGTTCTCGACAGGGGATGAGCTAGTGCCCATCCAGCAGGTGCCGGGGCCGGGGCAGGTCGTGGATTCCAACCAGTACGGCCTGGCGGCTCTGGTCAAGGCAGCGGGTGGGATCCCGATCCAGTTGGGCATCGTGCCGGATCGGCTCCAGGTGTTGCGGCAGGTCGTCCAGCAGGCCCTGGCCTCCGCCGATGGGGTGATCTCTTCCGGAGGGGTATCGGTGGGGGATTTTGACCTGGTGGAAAAGGTGCTGGAGGAGTTGGGAGGCGAGATTTTCATCCGCAGCGTGGCCATCAAGCCGGGCAAACCCCTGACGGTGGCTCGTTTTCCCAATCCCCACGGCCCCCCCAAGCTCTACTTTGGCCTGCCGGGCAACCCTGCCTCTGCCCTGGTGACCTTCTGGCGCTTTTTGCACCCGGCCCTGCGAAAAATGGGCGGATCCCTGCCCCCCTACTGGCAGATCCTCTCCGCCTTCAGCCCGGTGGATCTGCATGCCGACGGTCAGCGGGAACACTATCTCTGGGGACGGCTGCAGGTCAGGCCTGAGGGGATCCAATTTCAGCCCGCCGCCAACCTCAATTCCGGCAATCTCATCAGTCTGGCCGGCTGTAATGCCTTGGCTGTGCTGCCAGTAGGGACAACCCAGATCCCTGCTGGTTCGCCCGTTCAGGTGCTGCAACTGCCCTGAAGATCCCTAGCCCTCCTCTCGCTGCTGCTGGAATAGCCGCCATAGTCAATCCAAATAACAATGAGACGCTAGCCAGTACAACAGTTCCGTCTGCAACAGCGGACCGCAGGCCTTATCACTTCATCCACAGAAGTTCCTCTATCAGCATGCATCCTTGCCCTCTTGAGAGCACTAAAGTCACCCTCAATCTCATTCAAGTCTGGCGAGGGCCTCAGCAAAAAACCACCTCCTGCCCTGCCGCTTTCATCAAATCCTTTATCCTTCCCTTCCGTTCGCCGAGCAGGCCCTAGGCCTTTGAATCGGCCCATTGCCTAGAGTCAATACAGATGTCCTCTCCAAACTCGGCATTTAGTGTCCCTCAAATTCTTCCGCATTCGAGCTACTTGAAAAAGCGTCGGGGCTATCAAACCCCCTCTCTCCTTCCTCCTACCGGCTACTCAGCTCTCTCTCTTCCCATAAACTTTCTCCCCTCTCTTTGGCCAAGCATAAAACAGGTGCGTATCTCCCCAAACCCTGTCTCGTCATTCTCTCATCATTCGCGTCAGCGGTGCAGAGCCCATTGTAAGCTAAACTCTCACTTCCATACTTCTGAACCAACTCCCTCAAGACCCTAGAGTCGTTGATTCTCTCTTGGATTCTCTCTTGCCAATCCCGCTCTCGGTGCCTTAACTCTTTTTTTTCGCGTTGTTTTCATCTTCCTAAGAGCATAGTAAATAGCGCTGGGATGGACGCCAAACCTCTGGGCTCTATCCTTCAGTCGAGCTTCTGG
>NZ_JANSHV010000051.1:0-13496 GCF_047461775.1 Synechococcus sp. R6-5 | reverse complement strand
CAGCGTATCATTGACTAGAGTCATGCTCACTGTTAACGCGACTGAGTTGCAAAGGGATCCCCTCCCACATAGGTCGCCCCTATTTTGGCCTGGATCCCTCTTGGGGATGCTCTAGATCACTGCAAAGGTGCTCCGCACCGCTGACGGGATGGGAAGGGCCTGTACGGGAGCAGCTCACCGCAGTTTCTCCTCTCCAAGCCACACCCGGCGACGTCCTCTGTCCCACACCAGCAGCGCGTGGATCCCGATCCAAAGTCCTGTCCACAGCCAGTTGTGCAGCCAGATTTTGCCCAGAATGGGCAGGGTCAGGCCCTCCGTTCCCCCCAAAACCAGGCCGGCGGCCAAAATCAGCCCTTCAAAAGCCAGAAACCCCAAGATGAGCATGGCCGGGATCCAGAGATAGTTCAGCAGCAGTTGCCTTGGCCGAAGCGGCTTGGACTGAGAAAACAGAGGTCGGTAACCGCCAGCAAGAGCAATCCCCACCGTGCCGATCCCCAGCACCAACCCCCAGGCAAACGAATCGGGAGTGCGGGGATAGTTGTGCCAGGTGTAGCCAAAGATTTGGTTGGCCAGCCAAATCATCAAAGCACTAATGATTGCCCTTTGGCGGGTTAAAGTTGTGCCCGCAACAATACCAACAGTTACAAAAGGAAGGGTACATGTATAAGCAATATTGCTGAGACAGCCGACGGTGGTAAACAAGCTGGGCCAGAACCAGCCTTGGGCCAAATCTTGAGCAGCTTGTATCCAAAGTGGGGCTGGGATTAAGCGGCGAGAGCTGGGAATGGGGATAGGTTGAGCACTCGATTGCAGGCCAATCATGCTTTAATCTCCTGGAAAAAGGTGGTCTTTCAGAGGACAGCTATTAAGCAAATGCTCAAAAACAATTTGCCGAGCTACTTGGGGAGTAACCCGCTTGTACCAGGTGCAATCTCCGGAGTAAAAAACCACCGGCCCCTGTTGGCAAACTTCCAAGCAGCCTGAGGTGATAACCTGTACGTCCAGGTTGGCTTCTCGAAGAGCCGATTCCAGAGCTTCCACAACCGGTTGGTAGTTGCGGGAAGGATAACAACGGCTGGAACGACAAACAGCAAGGTAGGGACGTTTAAGAGGGTTATCCTCATAGGGGATCCGCTCTTTCCCCTCCACATAGATGGCGCGGATGCGCTCGTAAAGAGAAAGCTTTTGGTAGTCAGCTTTGCCTTCCGGCAGGTAGTCTCCCCCTGGACCCAAAAAAGGGCTGGGCAGGAAAATCTGCAGCAAAGGTTCTTCTGCTCCATTCCAGAATTGGATTCCCCACATGCGGGGCTGGCCTTGGGGATTGAGACGCCGGTAGAGGGCAGCACGGCTAACCAATCTTTTGCAGCGTAGCTCGGGTGGGGTCTTGCGATGGGGGCCGCCTTGGTGCTCCTCCAGGCACAAATGCAGGTGCCAGGTTTCGGTGGCAACGGTTAGATAGCCATCGTAGAGCACGCACAAAGCTGGAGGTTTCTTGAAAGCCAGCTCCAGCACCCCGCCTTCCGCCACATGGCCCACCTGGATCTCGGCCCAGTGCTCTTGAAACAGCTCGTAGAGCAACGGCCCCAAGCAGTCGATGTGGGCAGGGATCCCTTCATAAAGGGTTGTCCAACCCGTCAGAGAAACTTCCTGCCAAGCTTGATGGAGGGGGGTTATCCAGGGGGTAAAAGTGGCCATGAGAAAGCTCCTCAGTGCAGTGGTGGAATACGAGCAATCACCCCTTTTTTGAGAGGGCGCTCGGCCCAGGGTAGGATCCCATCTGGCTTGGTGAGGTAGAGCTCTGCTGTCTGCAGAATGAGATCCACATCTTTTGGATCCAGATCTCCAAAAACATAGGTCATCTTTTGAGGTGCTGCCAACGCAACAACGCAAGCATGGCTGCAGGCGCTCATACAGGCAACTGGTTTTAGAGTTAGTTGGGGGTGGAGGGTTTGGGATTGCAGGGCAGACAGCAGCATTTCTCCCTTGCTAGTCCCTTCTTTTTGGCCGTTAACCCACCGAGATCCGCAGGTGATGCAAACCCAGAGATAATGACCGCTGGGTTGCTGAGCAGCGCTGCCAGCTTGAACTGGCAACTGGGAAGTTGATTGAGACACAGAGCTGCTTGATACCGGCATAACTTGCAATCCAGACTTGACTGTAAAGGGCGCGATGAAGAAGGGGAAATGATCTCAATATCTAAGCGAGTGGTCAAGCAGTGAGCGAAATGGCTAAGCCTTTAAAATTGGCCTCTCAGATTGAGCCGAACGGTGCGACCCACTCCGGGGTAGCCGGGGAAAACCTCATATTGCTCATCCAGCAGGTTATCGACTCCCACCTCGAGAGCGAGATTTTCTGCTACTGGGATCCCTCCCCGCAGAGCCAGGTTGGTGTAGCCGGGCAGAGATTGGGTATTGGCGTTGTTGGTAAAGAAAGTGCCAATGTGATGCAGGAAAACTGAGGTATACCGATCCTCTGCATCGCGGTAGCTCAGGCCCAGGTTGAAGCTGTCTGCTCCCACGAAGGCTAGCTGTTTGCCAACCGCTTTGGGATCCAGCGCCGAGCGGATGATGGGATCGTTTAGGGTGTAGTTGGCAAAAAGAGTCCAGTTTTCCCCCAATCGCAAATCCAGGGCTGCTTCCAAGCCCGTGTATTCCACGAGCTCAATGTTTTCGTAGGTTCCCCTGCGCGGGCCAGTGCTGACAAAGGTAATGCCATCGCGGATGCGGTTATGGGCAAAGGTCAAGCGCAGTAGGCCAAAATCTCCCAAAGCCTGATCCAGGCCAATGTCAAAACTCTCTCCCCGCTCCGGGCGCAAATTGGGGTTCCCATCTACCTCAAAAAAGCCCCGCAAACGAAAGAATAAGTTTGAGATCAAGGGGGTGCGAAAGCTGCCGGCATAATTGGCCCTCAGGGTGGTGCCTTCTGCCAAAACCCAGCGGATCCCTGCGGCAGGAGAGGTGGCCGAACCGTTGACCAGATTGCTCGAATCTTGGCGAACACCTAAGTTGAGATAAAAGTTGGGCTGTGGCTTGTAATCCAGGCGGGCAAAGAGGGCCCCTTGGTTCACGGTATTGTCGTAGTTGACATTGGTGGATCCCCTGGCAAAGGAGAAGGTGGTGTTGCGAGCTGAAATGGATCGGTAATCCGCTCCTAGAGTAAGCTCCAGGTTTTCAGCAGCCTTCCAGGTGTATTGCAGTTGGGATCCCCACCCCGTTCGCAGGATCTCATCCCGGGATCCCTGGCTTTGTGGGGCGCTGAAGCGATAGTTGAGGTCGTCAAAAAATACCCTAGCTTGCAGGGATCCCCTCTCTTGATCCCACAGCCAACTGAGATCTAACAGCAGGTCGTTGGTGTTTTGCACTGCATCGGGGGAGGGAAACTCGGTGCTGCCAGGCACCTGAAACGCTTTATTGAGATAAAGGGCATTTCCGGTTAGGACCTGGCCTTCTGCCAGTTGCCAGGTGAGTTTGGCTTGTAGGTTGTGGTACTCCACTGCCGAGTTCTCCCGCCTGCCTGCTTTGCCCAAACGCCTAATTTCAAAGGGAAAGTCGTTGTTGCTCTGCAGACGGCGATAGCTGACCACCCAGCCCAGATCCTGCGCTTGGCCGCGGTTTTGGATCCCTTGCTCATTGAGGCCGTAGCTGCCGATAGCCGCTTCCAGCACGGTCTCGGATCTCGGCTTTGGATCCAGCGTCACGATGTTGATGACCCCGCCAACGGCATCGGAGCCGTATAAGGTGGAGCCCCCACCTGGAGAGATCTCAATACGCTCGACCACATCTGTAGTGATCTGAGACAGATCGAACCCGCCAAAAAAGCCCAGGTCGTTAATGGGGCGGCCATCCAAGAGCACCAACACCTGGGCCGTTCGTCCTCCCCGCATAAACTGGGAGCTAAGGGCTCCCAACTGGGTTCCTGCTGTGCCGTCGCTGAGGATCCCGGGCAGGTAGCGCAGGGCCTCCTGAACCGTTCTTGCCCCTTGCTCTCGAATTTGCTGGCGGGTAATGACGTAAACCGGGCGGGAAGAATCCCGCAGCAAGCCGGGGCGACGAAAAGGCGTGGTGACGGGTTGATTTAAAATCTCGGCGCTAACACCGGTTTCCAACACCTCTTGAGCTGAAGGTGAAGAGGCCGCCGGCTGCGCCCACGCTGGGATCCCCAAAACAAAGCCCCCCAGCGCCAGGCTGAGACCTAGAATGGGATTCATTTTCTTTCTTGAAGCTCCTGATTCCGTGCGACGCGGAAGAAATGCGAGCCAAAACCGCAGGCGGGCATCCTGACTGAGGGCATGGGTCTAGCCCAAGCCCATCACAGTTGCGGCACAGCGCCGGATTTGCACCGGACTTTCCCCTTTACATGCCCTGGCTGATCCCCAGGACAACCTGTCGGTACAGCTTTCTCTGCGATTGCTCCGAAAAAGCCGTGCTAGGCATCATACATCCCCTGCTCTGGAGTTCCTATCCTGCCAGGGGGGATGTCATCCCCAGGGGTGAACGGGATCCCAACGGCAATCCCAGGGCTTCGGATGGGCCACATCCCATTTAGGCCAGATTTCTTCACTGCTTTGTAAGCAGTTGAAGGATAGCCCGCTGCTACTCCAGATCGCGAGGCCCAGGGATCCCTTAGCCTTTTAGAGAACAGAGATACGCTGAGACTTCACAAGACCCACAGCTTTTGGGAAAGCAAGATGGGGACGCTGGCCTAGCCGTCATGGGCGGGATCCGTATGAATTAGTACCCAACCGGATAGAAAAGAGGGGCTTTTTCGGTCGCGTGAGCGGCGCGGAGCGCTCTTTCCGGCAAAGCCGTTGCCTGGTGGGCTGGATCCGGCTCAACTTGGCTGGGAGAGGCAATCGGCACCTCGATCATCCGATCCGGTACCAGCGGCACCATTTCGGAGCGGTCGGCAATTTCCCGCAGAGAATTGGCAATGGATTCTTGAGTCAGCAGAAACTGTCGTTCGTTGCGCTGCATCTGCTGCCACACCTGGTAACGCTGGCTCCACCGGCTTTGGGTATGCACAGTCCAACTGTAAAGGCTCAACACTGAAACGCCGGAGAGGATAGCCATCCCTGTGGAGATTTGCTTCCACCAGGCTAGGTGTTCTGCCCAAGCAAGATGCTGGCTGCGAGGATGGGCTGATTTCAACTTCAAATCCAAAGGTTGGGTGCGGCTGGCTTGAACTGTACCGGAGAGGGGTCGGCTCAGAGCAGAAGGCTGTCTGTGGCGACGAGGGCTCTTGGGACGATCAAGACCTGCGTTCAAAGGCTGGCTAACCATAGGGCTTAACCTCACACACACCAAGGGATCCGACGGTGCAGGACTGCCGGTTCCGCTTCACCCTAGTTCCCCGCGCCCCCCAACAGCAACCCCCTTCTCCCGATTCCCGGCCTCAGCAGGACAGCTGTCCGCTTCACGGTAGCCGATCTCTTGAGAGCGGGAGAACCAACCTAAACCTACATCTGACTGCTGCGGGCAGCCACTCGCAGTTTGGCAGAGCGGGCCCGTGGATTGCGTTGCCGTTCCAGTTCGGAAGGGGACAAGGGCTTGGGGGTGAGCACCTGCCAACGGGGATCCCTGCGAAAGGCCCATTTCACCAGGCGATCTTCAAGGCTATGGAAGCTGATTACGGCCAACCTGCCGCCGGGTTTCAACCAAGTGGGGGCTTGGGCCAGCAAGGTTTCTAAAGCCTCCAGTTCTCGGTTCACGGCAATGCGCAACGCCTGAAAGACGCGGGTGGCCGGGTGGATGCGGCCTCGCCGAGCTGCCGGAGGTACTGCCTGCCAAACCACCTGGGCCAACTGAGTGGTTGTGGCGAGGGGACGAGCCTGCTCGATGTGATGGGCGATGCGGCGGGCAAATCGCTCTTCGCCGTAACGGGTGAAAATCTCGATCAACTCTTCGACCGGGCGATGATTAACCCAATCGGCGGCAGTCTCCTGAGCTGTACTGGGATCCATGCGCATGTCCAGCGGCCCCTCCCCGCGAAAGCTAAATCCCCGCTCAGGACAGTCCAGTTGCGGAGAACTCACCCCCAAGTCGGCCACGATGCCATCGAAGGGGATCCCCTGCCCCTGCTCATCCCGAAAGCCGTGCTGCTGCAGATCGAAATCGGCAAAATTGAGGTGCCACAGTTGGATGCGGCTGCCGGGGATCCCTTCTGCTGCAAAACGCGCTTGCGCCGCCTGCAGAGCCGCCGGATCCCGATCCAACCCCACCACTCGGGCAGCTCCCCCCCGCAGCAGCGCCAAGCTGTGCCCACCCCCTCCCAACGTCGCATCCAAAAAAATACCGCCCCCCTGGGGTTGCAGGTAGGCCATCACCTCCTCGGTCAAAACGGAATCGTGTTGATACACCTTGCCAAGCACGGTCTGCGGGGGTTCTATTTCTGCTGCTACAAAGTTCAGTATCTGCAAAAAAAAAAGGCCGAGGCCAGGCCCCGACCGAGGAATCCATGTTGTTAAGGTGATCCTCTGAGAAAAGAGGGGTGGCCGTCAAAAGACAGGCTGTCTTGGGATCCCCGGCAAAATCTCTGGGGCGCGAGTCCCGCTCTGAGTATGATGAGACTGCTGCCGCTTTTGCCAAGTCTGCCGTCAGGGTTGCTGTGTTGACTCACTCTTCTTCTACCGATATCCTCACTCTCTCGTCGGCCAAGGGCCTGCGCGGCCAAGTGAGCATCCCCGGCGACAAATCCATTTCCCACCGCGCCCTGATGCTGGGATCCCTGGCCGAAGGAGAAACCACCATCCAAGGGCTGTTGCTGGGAGAGGATCCCCGCAGTACGGCAGCCTGTTTTCGGGCGCTGGGGGCAGATATTTCGGAGCTCAACAGCGAGTGTGTTCGCATTCGGGGAGTTGGCCTGGGCCAGCTGCAAGAACCGGCAGACGTGTTGGATGCCGGCAACTCCGGCACCACCCTGCGACTGATGCTGGGGATCCTGGCTGGCCAGGCCGGGCGCTTTTTTGCCGTCACCGGCGATCGCTCCCTGCGCTCGCGGCCCATGGGGCGGGTGGTAGAACCGCTGCGGCAGATGGGGGCCAGCATTTGGGGACGGGCCGGTGGAACCTTGGCACCTTTGGCCGTACAAGGGGGATCCCTGAAGGGCATTCACTACCGCTCCCCGGTGGCTTCAGCGCAGGTAAAATCCTGCCTCTTGCTGGCGGGCCTGCTGGCAGAAGGCACCACCCAAGTCACCGAGCCGGCTCTCTCTCGGGATCACTCGGAACGGATGTTGCGGGCCTTCGGGGCCAACATTCAGGTGGATCCGGAAACAAAAACCGTGGCCGTGGTGGGGGGATCCCGCCTGGTGGGCCAGAGAGTTCAGGTGCCGGGGGATATCAGCTCGGCAGCCTTTTGGCTGGTGGCCGCCTCCATTGTGCCCGAGAGCGAATTGCTGCTAAGGGATGTGGGCCTCAACCCCACCCGTACCGGTGCGCTGCAGGTGTTGCAGGAGATGGGGGCCGATATTCAAATTGAAAACTGCCGGGAAATGGCCGGCGAGCCCCTGGGAGATCTGCGGGTGCGTTCGGCCCGCTTGCGCGGCTGCACCATCGCCGGCGATCTCATCCCCACCTTGATCGACGAGATCCCGGTTTTGGCGGTGGCGGCTGCCTTTGCCGAGGGGATCACCGTGATTCGCGATGCCGCAGAGCTGCGGGTCAAAGAAAGCGACCGTCTGGCTGCCATAGCCCAAGAGCTGAGCCGCATGGGAGCCCAGGTCACTGAATATCCCGATGGCCTGGAAATCAAGGGAGGGATCCCTCTTCACGGGGCCGAGGTCGACAGCCACGAGGATCACCGCATCGCCATGAGCCTGATGGTGGCAGCTCTAGGAGCGCAGGGATCCACCCTCCTCAGGGGAGCCGACTGTGCCCGCATCTCCTACCCCGACTTCATTCCCACCCTGCAACGATTGACTGCTTCCCCCCTGGAGTCTTGAGAGGGCCCATCTTTAACTTTGCCGCCTCTGCTCCTATGTCGACCTGCCCCAGCCCGCCCGGCCCTATCGCCATCGAACATCTCTGCTTCCGGGTTCCTCCCGGTGGGCAAGCAGCCTTTCTTGAGCAAGACGAGCGGGTTTGGGGATCCGCCCTGCGTCGGCATCCGGGTTTTCTGGGCAAAGAAGTTTGGCTGGATCAAGAGGATCCCGAACTTGTCCACCTCATCCTCCGCTGGGCCAGCCGCGCTGATTGGAAAGTCTTTTCCCCCGAGCAAGTGGAGGCATTGGATCGGCAAATGCGGCCTTTTTATGTGCGCTTGGAACAGGCCAAAGAATACCAGCTCTGGCAGCCCGGCCCTTCTGCAGGGACAGGAAAGCAGGATTAAGGGATCCCTTCAGTCTCAAAACCTACCTCAGAGCCCACCGAGTCAGCCCTGGGGGATCCTGCCACCCGCTCCTGCTCCACCAGCTCCCGCAAACTGGGCATGGTCACGGCCAAAGCTCCTTCTCGCCGCTGCAGCCCCGCTTCAAAACTCTCAGGGGTGACAATGCCGCCGGAAATGAGCATCTTAAAAGCATCTTCCACCGGCATGAACACTTCCACCACCTGGTCTTCCGGCACAATGGCGTACCAGCCCGTCGTTGGATTGGGGGTGGTGGGCACAAACAGGCCAAGGGAGCGCTGCGGCCCATCGGGCCGAATGGGAGTTTGAATGGTGCCCGTCACAAAGGCCAGCGCCCAAGCTCCTGGTCGGGGATATTCCACCAGCACCACCCGCCGAAAGCGCTGATTGTTGGGGGCAAACAAAACACTGACCAATTGCTTCAAGGTCTTGTACACCAGCCCCGCCACCGGAATCGCATGGAGCAACTGTTCGCTGAGATTGAGCAGCCACTGGCCGACAATGTTGCGGGCCATGAAGCCAATCAACAGGATGAGCACAATCGGCGTCAACAGGCCCACCGCCAGATCGATGAGGTTGATCAAGATCGGGTGCAAACCCTGGATGGGATTGAACTGCTTCGGAATGCTGGTCAGAAAGCCAATGCTCCAGGTGGCCACCTCCACCGTCAGCCAAATGGTAGTTGCCAGAGGGATCACCACCAGCAACCCCGCCACGAAGTAGTTCTTAAGATGCTGTTTCCATTGTGAAACCATGGTGAGGTCGTCCCGTCGAGTCAACCGAGTGGATGCATCGAACCCTTGCAAGTGGAGCTTGCAGATGGCAATCATGATACCTGCCTTCTGCGTTGCCCTCATGGGGGGCAGCCGCAACTTGCTCGAAAAAGAAACCGGGCTGCCAAAAAGCGCAGAGCCCCAAACTTTCATCAGGCCGATAATGCTATCTTAGGTCGATATAAAATTTTGTAAAGGCAGGGATCCCGTCCCGAGGCGTTGTGGCCAAGCCCCTGGATGGTTTGTGTTTCTGCTGGGTGTTGCGTGGGAGGCCCTATGTCAGAGTCAGATTGGCTAGAGCATACCTGTCAGGTGGAGGTGCCTGTTCCCATTGAGCAGGTATGGGATTTGTGGGCCAACCTCACCCTCATGCCCCGTTGGATGAAGTGGATCCGCTCGGTGGAATTGCTGGATCAGGAGCTGTCCCGGTGGACACTGGACACCCGCGGCCTCACCTTCAGTTGGATCTCCCGCACCCATACGGTGGTGAAACACCAACACATCGGCTGGAGTTCGGTGGAGGGGCTGCCCAATCGGGGCGCGCTGCGCTTTTACGACCGCAAAGGCAGTACTATTGTGAAGCTGTCGGTGGCCTACAAGCTCCCGGGGATCCTCGGCAAAATCTTGGATGGCCTGTTTGTGGGCAAAGTGGTGGAGAGCACCATCCAGGCGGATCTGGAGCGCTTCAAAGCCTATGCCCTAGAGCATGCGGGGCCAACCGCCGACAATGCCTCGGCCAGCTAGTCTCCGTTCGTCAGGCCCAAGTGTTTCGCCGACCTTCCCCATTGTCAACCCTCGCCACTGCAAAGGCCGCTTCATGCCCGATCCCTCTCCTGAGCCTGTCATTGCCCTCTCTCGTCAGCCGGTGGACAACCGCAACATTCGCTTCTCTCTGGAGCGGGGCGAGCTGGATCTGGATCAACTTCTCCTGCTGTTGAACCGCAATGCCTTTTGGGCGCAGAATCGCCAGCGGCAGGAGATGGAGCGGGCCGTTGCCCACAGCCATCCGGTGGTCAGCGCCTGGGATGGGGAGCGCCTGATTGGCTTTGGCCGCGCCACTTCCGATGGGGTTTACCGAGCTGTCCTCTGGGATATCGTGGTTGATCACGATTACCGACGTCAGGGCATTGGCCGCAAGTTGGTGGAAACCCTGATCAGCCATCCCCACCTGCAGTCGGTGGAGCGCATCTACCTGTTCACAACCCATCAGCGTGGCTTTTACGAGCGAATCGGCTTTGTGGAAAATCCCAGCACCACCTTGGTTTTACACGGGCGCCCTCTGGAGTTTTTAGTCCCGGCTGCCGAGCAGGAGCAGGCTTGACCGACAGGGATCCTGGGTGAGTGTATCTTGAACAACAGTGGGTTGGCTCTGCCTTGGGAGGAGGACGCGCTAGCCTGAAAAGCAAAAAGGGTGAGAGGGTGTACTCATGGCCAATCGCCTCGCCACAAGTTCCAGCCTTTATTTGCGCAAGCACGCCGAGAACCCGGTGGACTGGTGGCCTTGGATCCCAGAAGCTCTGGAGAAAGCCCGGGCCGAGGATAGGCCGATTTTCCTATCCATCGGCTATTCCAGTTGCCACTGGTGTACGGTCATGGAGGGCGAGGCCTTCTCCAACCCTGAAATTGCCGCCTTTTTGAATGCCCATTTTTTGCCCATCAAGGTGGATCGCGAGGAGCGGCCGGATCTCGACAGCATCTACATGCAGGCGTTGCAGCTCATGAGCGGGCAGGGGGGGTGGCCCCTCAATGTTTTCCTCACGCCCGATGACCTGGTGCCCTTTTATGCTGGCACCTATTTTCCCGTAGAGCCCCGCTTTGGCCGCCCGGGGTTTCTGGCCTTGCTGCAGCGCATCCTGCAGTTTTACCGGCAGGAAAAGGAAAAAATAGAGGAGATGAAAGGCCAGATTTTGACGGCTCTGACCACCCTCAGCGACTTAGTGCCGGAAGACCACATTCCCGCCGACCTGCTGCGCTCTGGGATCCCCAAGATCCAGCCTTTGCTCTCCAATGCCGGGGCGGTGCAGCAATTTCCCATGATGCCCTACGCCCAGTTGGTGTTGCGCTCAGCCCGCTTCGACCCACCGGAAGGGATCCCCGGCTCGCAGAGCGCTCTGGAACGGGCCAAAGAGCGAGGCATGGCCTTGGTGCTGGGAGGGATCTTCGACCATGTGGCCGGCGGATTTCACCGCTACACCGTGGATCCCACCTGGACGGTGCCCCACTTTGAAAAGATGCTCTACGACAACGGGCAGATCCTAGAGTTTCTCTCCGATCTGTGGGCGCACGGTATCCAAGATCCGGCCATCGAGCGGGCGGTGCGGCTGACGGTGGAGTGGGTGGCGCGAGAGATGACCGCCCCTGCCGGGTATTTCTACGCCGCTCAAGATGCCGACAGCTTTGCCCGGGCAGAAGATCGAGAGCCAGAGGAGGGAGAGTTCTACGTCTGGCGCTGGCAAGAGCTGCAGGAGCTCTTGGGGGAAGAAACCTTCCGCGCCTTGCAGCAGGCGTTTGACCTGTCTCCGGGGGGCAATTTCCCTGATCGGCCCGGCTGCATCGTCTTGCAGCGCAAACAGGGGGGGACGTTGCCGCCAGAAGTTGAAGCCGCCTTGACCACCCATCTGTTTCAGGCACGCTATGGCTCTGCGGATCGACGAGTTCCCTTCCCTCCGGCAGTGGATGCCCAATCGGCCCGTCTGCAATCCTGGCCAGGGCGAATCCCACCTGTCACCGACACCAAGATGATCGTCTCTTGGAACGCCTTGATGATCTCCGGCCTGGCGCGGGCCTATCAAGTGTTCGGCAACGCAGACTATCTGCAATTCGCTCTGCGGGCTGCCCAATTCATCCTCAGCCAGCAGCGCCACCCTGAGACCGGATCCCTGTTGCGCCTGAACTACGATGGCACAGCTCAGGTGCCCGCCAAGTCAGAAGATTACGCCCTGCTGATCAAGGCCCTGTTGGACTTGCAGCAAGCCTGCCTGCCCCTGGTGGGGGATCCCACCCCTCAAGACTGGTTGCAGGCTGCCCTCCAGCTCCAGCAGGAGATGGATGCGCAACTGTGGGATCCGGCCAGGGGGGGATACTTTGTCAGCGATGCCCAGAGTGCCCCTGAGCTGTTGGTGCGAGAGAAGGAGTTCCAGGACAACGCTACCCCTGCAGCCAATGGGGTGGCCATTGCCAACCTGGTGCGCCTTGCCGCCCTCACTGGAGATCTGGACTACCTGGAGCGGGCAGAGCAGGCCTTGAAAACCTTTGCCCACATCATGAGCACCCAGCCGCGCACCTGCCCCAGCCTTTTTGCCGGACTGGATTGGTACAGCAATTGGGTGAAAGTCACCCTGGAGGCCGATTCCATTCCCGCCTTTCAGCAACGATCTTGGCCCACCACCGTCTTTGCTCTCCCCACCGAAGCCGAACCTCTGCCGGAAGGAGCTCTAGGGCTGGTGTGCTGGGGCAACAAATGCCTGGCCCCTGCCAGTTCTCTCGAGCAAATCCAGTCGCAAATCACCAAAGGCCAAAACCGGGCTTACTGACCTTTGCCCAATTTTTTCCCAGGACAGCAGGGATCCCTTTGCCAAGGTTACGGCTGGGACTGCGCAGGCTTTTCCACCCCAAAAAACTCAATGCGGTAACTTTGGATGCGGGTGCCCGTTTGTTGCTCCACTTGGGCCAGCAGTTCAGGCGGCAGCTCCACGTCCACATCCAAGATGCGGTTGCTATCCAGACAGTTCACGTGGCTGTGGGGATGGGTGCGGTTGCCGTAGCGGCGCCCATCGGCACGATCCAAGCACTCGACAATGTTGTGGCTGGCCAAAGCTTCCAGGTTTTGATAAACGGACGTGTGGCCAATCGGTTTGCCCTGCTGATTCAGGCGATCGTAAATCTCGCGGGCGGAGAGGTGCTCGCCACACTGCCACAGCAGCTCCAGGATATAACGGCGCTGTCGGCTCAAACGCAGATTGCACTCCCGGCACCGTTCCAAAGCAGCTTCCAAAGAATCCAAGGGGCGAGGCATGGAAAACCTCAAGTCATACCGAGTCTGAGATAGGTAGTTGCTCATCTCTACCAAGGTAGCATTTGTGCGTCAACAGTTGTTCAAAAAACACCCCGAACTCTACAAGAGCTGCCGCGCATAGCCATCTTCGAGCCGAGTTCAGGCCGTGCGCAGATGGAAGAGCCCAACATCAGCCTTTTGATTTTCTACAATACCGCTGGAGTGTTGGGGGCAAAGATCATGCAGCGGCGCAAGGTAATTCTGGGTTTGTTGGGGTTGGCCAGCAGCAGTGGATTGGCAGGAGCCTATTGGGCCAGTCGGCAGCAGCCCTCTCATCTAGCCCCAGGGATGGGATCCCCTAGAGCCGCTCTCCCCTCTCCTACCCCC
>NZ_JANSHV010000050.1:0-12745 GCF_047461775.1 Synechococcus sp. R6-5 | reverse complement strand
CGGGGCTCCTGCGATTTCTAGCTGACAGTCAGCTCCAGATCCGTTCCCTTAGCGACAAAGACTGCCAAGACCTGGACTTTGTGGTGCGGCATGCCGACTTAGTGGGCTATTCCTTTGTCCAGCAGCCAGCGGACTTGCAGTTGCTGGTTTCTGAGCTGGAGCGGCGGCAGGCTCGCCCCGATCTGGGCTTGATCCTCAAGATGGAAACGCAGCGGGCGGTGAAAAACCTGCCGGCCTTGATCGCGACCGTTGCCGGCTGCCGGCCCCTGGGGGTGATGATTGCCCGCGGCGATCTGGCCGTGGAGATCGGTTGGCTGCGCTTGGGCGAGATCCAGGAGGAACTGCTGTGGATCTGCGAGGCAGCCCAGGTGCCGGTGGTCTGGGCTACCCAGGTGCTGGATCAGCTCACCAAGGAGGGCTTGCCCTCGCGGCCTGAGCTTTCCGATGCGGTGATGTCTGCCCGCGCCGAATGTGTGATGCTCAACAAGGGCCCCTACCTGCTGGAGGCGGTTGCCCTCCTGGACGAGCTGCTGGCTCGGATGCAGACCCACCAGCACAAGAAAAGCCAACGCCTGCGAGCTCTGTACTCCTGGAGGTGACCTGGAGCTGCACTAGAGACGGAACTTCTCCCCCAGGTAATACTTGCGCACCAAGGGATCCGCCGCCAGCTCCGCCGCCGTGCCCTTGGCCAAAATGGCCCCGTCGTTGAGGATATAGGCCCGGTCGGTGATCTCCAGCGTCTCCCGCACGTTGTGGTCAGTAATCAAAACACCGATGCCCCGTTGCTTGAGCTTGGCCACCACCTCCTGAATATCCGCCACCGCGATGGGATCCACCCCCGCAAAGGGCTCATCCAGCAGCAGAAATTTCGGCCCGTGGATCCCAGCGGCCAAGGCACGGGCGATCTCCGCTCGGCGACGCTCCCCCCCCGATACCTGCAGGCCCAGGCTGTGGGCCACGTGGGCGATGCGAAACTCCTCCAGCAGTTGGTTGAGCCGCTGCTGCCAAAGGCGACGGGGCACCCCTGTTTGCTCCATGATCAGCAGCAGGTTGTCTTGGATGCTGAGGCGACGAAAAATACTCGGCTCCTGGGCCAGGTAGCCGATCCCCAATTGGGCCCGGCGATGCATGGGCAGGTGGGTGATGTCTTGGTCATCCAACCAGACATGGCCGCGGTTGGGCTGGATCAGGCCAGTCATGATGTAGAACGTGGTGGTTTTCCCCGCCCCATTGGGGCCCAGGAGCCCCACGATTTCCCCCTGCTGAATGTTCAGGCTAACGTCGCTCACCACCTCACGGCGGCCATAGCGCTTACAGATGTTTTCTAAGTAGATCTGCATAGGGCCGGCACAGGGCTGCTGATCAATGCTTACTGATTCTGTAGGGCTGATTCTCTCCAACCGACAGGGATCCCGGCTGCCGCAGCGCACAGGCTACTTCCTCAAAGATGCCCCAAACCCCGCCCACAATCCAGGGGAGTGTAGGCAAAGTGGATCCCTCTCAAGCCAACTGGAGGGATCCTTAATGGGGTTCTCATAGCTCACGGCAACTGCTCGCCCCCCTCAAAATGGGATCATTTCACTAGGGGATCCCTGGCCTTCCCATGCTTCGCTGCCCAGCTTGCTACTGGCTCAACTCCAACTCCGATTATCGCTGTCGTCGCTGTGGGCACTTTTTGCGCCATCGCCCGCTTCCTGTTGCCGAGAAACTCAACCCAAGAAGGCCAACAACCAGCCCTGCCGGCTGGCGGGAAATCCGCTGGGATCGCGTCCTGACTTCCTCGGCAATACTCGGGGTTTTGGTGGGGTTGGGGCAACTGTCTTGGCATTGGGTGCAGCCGCTGCTCAAAGATCCACCCCTTCCCAGTGTTGGCAACGGCCCGGCAGCTTCGGGACGATAGGACTCCAAACGTCATCCCGCCCTGAGAGAGCCTGCTATCAGGTGGGCCAGACAGACCTGCGGAGTGGCCGAAGCCAGAAGATGCCACTATCATGTGACCAGCGCAGAACCATCCCCCTCTGCTGTGTCCCTTCACGTAAACCTTCAAAATTGTGAGGCTTGGTAACCATGAACCTCAATCTCAAAGTTCCCGCCATTTGGGCACTACTGGCCACGGCAGCCTTGGCTTCCTCTGCCGCAGCCACAACCTACAACTCTTGTTTTATGCGCTACCTCATGGCTTCCCGCACCTGTCCCAACTGCCGCCTGGGATCCATTGAGCTGAGCAATCTGGATTTGGCGGAGGCCAATTTCAGCGGTTCCGATCTCATCGAGGCCAATCTGGAGCGCACCATCTTGACGGGCGCCGATCTCAGCCAGTCTTACCTGGTGGGGGCCAATTTGCGGCGGGCTCAATTGGGGGGAGCCAACCTGAGTGGCGCTTACCTGGAGGGGGCAGACTTGCGGGGGGCCAACCTGCGGGGGGCCGATCTCTCTTCTGCATCCCTGTACGGCGCCGACTTGCGGGGGGCCGATCTACGCGACGCCAACCTGGTTGGGGCTGACCTGCGCTTTGCTCGCACCTGGGGCGCACGCCTGCAGGGTGCCGTTCGGGAATAGTGCCAAAGGCCGAAGCCAGCTTCCCCTCTCCCTCTCTGGGAGAGGGACTAATGAATAACGCGTACTAATTGCGTAATGCGGATGGCGAGACTCGAACTCGCAAGGCAAAGCCACACGCCCCTCAAACGTGCGCGTATACCAATTCCGCCACATCCGCTTCCGAGCCTAACCATCATAGCGACAGAGGGGTGGAGTTGTTAAGGGCATTGGCCATTTTGCAGCTATGGCTTGTCCTGCCTCGGCAAAGTTAAGGCAACTCCACCGACGTGGGCTTGGAAGCGTGGGGCAGTCCCCACCCCAACTTCTCTCGCATAACCCGGAAAAATTCCGGTCGGCGCAGGCGCATCAAATCTGTCGAATAGGGGGCACGTACCACCCGAATCTGGTCTTCCGGCATGATGTAGCAGCCGGCATTTCCATCTACCACCAAAACCAGTGGCTGAGGGGTAACGGGGCTAATCCATACCTCCTCCGAATCGGGGAAGACCAAGGCCCGCGACGCCATGGAATGGGGGCAGATGGGAATCAGCTGCAAAACCGGCACCCCCGGTGTGATCACCGGCCCACCCGCCGAGAGGGCATAGGCCGTCGAGCCGGTGGGAGTAGCCAAGATGACTCCGTCGGCAGCCACATCCAGAGGTGAGTGATCCCCGATGGTGATCTCGAAGTGGCACATGCTGGTCAAAGGCTCGCGGTGCAACACCATCTCGTTTAAGCTCAAGACCTCCCAGCGCAATTCTTGCCCTCGGTAGGCTTGCACCAGCAACATGCTGCGGCGATCCAGGGTGTATTCCCCGGCAATGGCGGCACTGGCTGCCTCTTCTAGGTGAGGAAGGTAGGTCTCCGTCAGAAAGCCCAGATGGCCCGTATTCACCGCCAACAAGGGGATCCCTTTGGGGGCCAGTTGCCGTGCTGCTGCCAAGACGGTGCCATCTCCCCCCAACACCACCGCAAACTTCATGGTTTGATCAAATCCAGCCGGGGCCAGGCTATCTACTCTGGTCAGGCAGATGGGGCTGTCGGGCTTGGCATAGCCGAGGATACCGCCCCAGTTGGGGGCCACACAGACTTCCCAGCCCTGCTCCTGAAACCAGCGGGCTAGGGTTTCGCTGCTGCGTTTGGCGGCGGGTTTGGCGTCGTTGTAGAGGATCCCGGCTTTGGGCTTGGTCATGGGCAATGGGAAGGCAGAGGTGCCAAAACTCTATCAGTTCTGCAGGCCCCTCTGCTGGCCAGGTGATCCATTCCACAATTTCTGCCAGCAGACTTCGCTGATACATTGACGCTGAACAAGACGGGTAGCTTGCACGGCGAGGCCATACACTGCTGCCCGGGGCTGCAGCGATTGCATCCTGCTCGTTGCCAATCGGCAGCTCAACCCTGGCAGGGCAAGAAGCCACGAGAAGCTACGAGGAAAAACGAGTGACGGCAGGTTGGAACGAGTACCTCAATCGACAGGGCGACCCCGGTACATCAGTCGGTACTTCACCTGCGGGGTCAAGTCTTTTTGCCCTGGATCCCCTTCCGCGGTGATGGGTTGTGGAGGGGCGGTGGGAGAGTGGGCGCTCGGCTGCGGGGGAGGGGTGGAAGAAGATGTACGGCTGACCTCCGCCGGCCATAAGCCCGCTTGCTTCAGAGCCCTGTGGAGCGCCTCCGTGTCAATAGGCAAAAACCACCTGGCAGCCTCGTAAATCCGTTCGAGGGAGTGGAGAAGGTCGCCGGCCTCCGCCAAGCCAGGGATCACATCTGCTGCCCCCTGATAAATTGCCCAGCGCCGCTCTGCGGGCTCGATGTGGCGGCGGGGGTGATGAGTCAGGATAACAGGGATGTTGGGCAGCTTACTTTGGCACTCTCGACAAAAGGCATAGGGGTTAAACAGCCCCGTCGTCATGTCCACCACCATCAGATCCAAATCCAGAGGCTGACTTGCTGCCACCTCCAGCAGATCTTCACGCGGGGAAACCAGCACCACAGAGTGCCCCTGAGACTCCAGCGCCAACTTCCAGAGATGAATTTGCGAGGGCTGGCCCTGAGCTAGCAGTATGGTTTTTCTCACAGTGGATGGAGATATGCGAGTAGAAGGAAAGGCAAAGGCTTGCACCACTTAATAATCCGTCGTACGCCAGAATCTTGTGCAAGGCGCAATGTAGCATCCTTAAGAGGAGCAAATGGTGACCGGATATACAAGTGCTGCTGTTTAGGCCCAACACTCTACAAATTAAATCCGGATTAAATCCGGATCCCCAGCAGCCGACAGCCCATTTCTGGGTGCGGCCTGTCCGACGGCCTCAACGTTTGTCTTGCTCAATTCAATCTGGGATCCCTTCTTTCTCGCTTTCCAATTCAGCTTGCAGGGCCTGCCACTCTTCCGGAGACAGCGATTGGAGTTTCTCTTGAAGTTGCTGGGTCTCGAAGCTGGCCCATTGAGCCTTCAGGGTCATTTCCCCCCGCAGCACCCGCTTCAGGTAGCCAAAAGTCCACCCCAAGCAGGCCAATAGAAGCACCACGCTCGATATCTGCTGCGCGGCCCCCGTATCCAAGCCCGCCCAAAGCAGCAGGCCGTAGAGGATCCCTCCCCCCAACAGCAGGGCTAAGCCTATAGCAAGAACATCCAATCTGCGCATGGCTCAGTGAACCGACAAACGGCTGACCTTACAGCGACCGAGGCTTGGGCCGGAACGTCATGAAGGGAGCCAAGAGCACCATGCCGGGAAAGAAAAACAAGACCAAGAAAAACATCAACACCTTTTCCCAAGCACTGCCTGAAGTCCAGCGTTTGTCCACATACAGCAGAGACAACAGAGGCAGCACCAGCAAATAGAGAACAGCCAAACCGGCATAAGTTAACCCAATCAACGATGTAGTAGAAGCCATGTCGAGTGCGCTCCGCAGCTAGACCTATGTCCAACAAATCTAACAGGATTGTAAAGGGATTTGTCAGCTTGGGGGAGTTCGTAACTCAGCCAACTGACCACAAACTGACTACAAGCTGGTGCTGATCGCCCCAACGGGGCAGGTGGCAACACACTGTTCGCACATGACACAGCGGTTGCGAGAGAACTCCAGCTTCCAGCTGGGAGCAGAAATCTTCAGGGCCTCGGTTGGGCAAACTCCCGTACACAATCCACAGTCCACGCACAAGTCTGGGTCGATTTGAATTTCCTTGGCCCGTTCAGTCACCTCAATGCCCAAAGACTGTACCCATTCCAATCCTGCTTCCACCTGGTCGATATCCCCCGACAGCTCCACCACCAAAGTACCCACTTCGTTGGGGGCTACCCTGGCGCGCACGATATTGGCAGCCACATCGAAGTCTTTGGCCAACCGATAGGTGAGAGGCACATTCACCAAATGGCGGGGGAAAATGAGGGTGACTCGTTTGCGCACGGATCTTGAGTGTTTTGAGTGCAGCAACTTCCTTCAGTATGGCAGGCTTGTGAGGTTCAGTTTGGCCGTGAATGCAGCTCACTTCCACCCTCCACAGGACACCCAAGGCGAACCCCACAGCGGTAGGGCGGGGCTTTGAACCCAGTTTTTCGGTGAGCTCAGCTTCTTGGGAAGATCACCAGAGGCAGCGCGTGAGACAACGGCGCCATTATCAGCGTGCCCCTCTCACCAAAAGCTATCTGTGGAAGCCGACCCAGAGCCTGCCACAATAGGATGGAGAGCGTCCCCGATCCCTATGAACCCATCTTTTGCTCAGCCCCGTCTCAACTCAGAGCAGTACCGCCAGATGCTGGTGCGGGATGGCGAACGTCGCTTCCGCGAGTGGCACACTGCCTTCCTCAAGTATCAACAGCAGTTTTTGCAAGAGATGAAGCAACTGCGTCTCCAGGGTTCCTTGCATCACTGAATGGTTAATGCCCACCGTCCCCACCTTGCACCCGCTGCCAGTCTTCTCCAAGCCCGATCCCTCCCCAAGGCCTACGGCCTGCCAAGGCGAACGGCAAGAAACCTTGGAATTGCTGGAGTGGCCCCGCCTTTGTCAGCACTTGGCCACCTTTGCGGCCACACCCTTGGGCCGCCGCGCCTGCTTGGAGCTGGATCCCTGGCAGAGCCGCGCCGACAGCGAAGCCTACCTTGAGCAGACGGAAGAGGCGATCCGCCTCGATCGCACACAGGCCGGGGGACTTTCTATGGCAGGGATCCACAACTTGCTGCCGGCTTTGGAACGGGCCGAACGGGGGGGGATCCTGAGCGGGGAAGAGCTGGTGCAGATCGCTACAACTCTGGGGGCAGCCCGCCGCATCCGCCGCCTGATCGATGATCATGACCATCTGCCCCACCTGCAGGCCTGGGTGAGCAACCTGCGCACCTACCCGGAGCTGGAGCAGGAGATCTTCCGCTGCCTGGAGGAGCATGGTGAGGTGCGGGACAGCGCCAGCCCTACCCTTGCGGATCTGCGCCAGCAGCAGCGGCGGCAACGCAGCCAGATCC
This sequence comes from Synechococcus sp. R6-5, assembly GCF_047461775.1. Taxonomy (NCBI): domain Bacteria; kingdom Bacillati; phylum Cyanobacteriota; class Cyanophyceae; order Synechococcales; family Synechococcaceae; genus Synechococcus; species Synechococcus sp. R6-5. The sequence continues at coordinate 5,752 of NZ_JANSHV010000050.1, read as the reverse complement.
AAGAGCAGCTGCAACAATTGATGAGCCAGTATCCCCAGGCGCTGCAGGATACCCTGATTGGCCAGCGGCAGGGGCGGTTTGTCCTGATGGTGAAGGCCACCCATCGGGATCTCATCCGCGGCCTTGTGCACGACAGCTCTGCCAGTGGAGCCACCCTCTATGTGGAGCCCTACGCTGTGGTGGAACTGGGCAACCGCTGGCGAGAAACCCAAGCTCAGATTCAGGCGGAGGAAGAGCGGATCTTGGCCGCGCTCTCGGCTCAGGTGGCAGCCGTGGCCACCGATCTGGAGCATCTGCAGGGGGTGATGGTGGGGTTGGATGTGGCTCTGGCTCGGGGTCGCTACAGCCTCTGGCTGGAGGGCAATCGTCCCCAGTTTGTCTCGGCAGGATTGCGCCTGCGTCAGGCCAAGCACCCTCTGCTGCTCTGGCAGTCCCGCGCCGCCGCCCCTTCGGAGGGTCAAGGTTCTGCCGTTGTCCCCATCGACTTCACCCTCGCGGACTCCATTCGTGTCGTGGTTATCACCGGCCCCAACACCGGCGGCAAAACCGTTGCCCTGAAAACCCTGGGCCTGCTGGTGCTCATGGCCAAGGCGGGGATCTTCCTGCCGGCTCAGGATCCGCCCCAGCTGCCTTGGTTCGACGGGGTTTACGCCGACATTGGGGACGAACAATCGCTGCAACAAAATCTCTCCACCTTTTCGGGGCACATCCGCCGCATCAGCCGCATCGTGCAGGCCCTGCAGTCTGCTCCGGAGCCGGCCCTTGTCCTGTTGGATGAGGTGGGGGCGGGCACGGATCCCACCGAAGGAGCTGCCCTGGCGGCTGGGCTATTGGAGTACCTCTCGGAAAGGGCACTGCTCACCCTGGCTACCACCCACTACGGCGAGTTGAAGGCCCTGAAATACCAACATCCCTGCTTTGAAAATGCCTCGGTGGAGTTTGATGAGGTCACCCTGGCCCCCACCTATCGCCTCTTGTGGGGGATCCCAGGCCGCTCCAACGCCTTGGCCATTGCCCAACGGCTGCAGTTGGATCCAGAGATTCTGCGGCGGGCCCAGCAGCACCTGCAGGGGGAAAGCCAGGTGGATCAGGTGATTGCCGGCCTGGAAGCGCAGCGGGCTCAATTGGAAGAGCGGGCGGCCCAGGTGGGATCCCTGCATCGAGAGCTGGAGAGCCTACATCAACAAATGCAGCAGCGCAGCCGCCAAATTGCCGAGCGAGAAGCTCAACTGGAGCACAAGCAAAACCAAGAACTGCAAGCCCTGTTGGCTGCTGCCCGTCAGGAAGTGGCTGCCGCCATCCGCAGATTGCAGCAGGGAGAGGATCCCCAACGCATTACTGCCGAGCTGGCGCAAATCCAGCAGCGCTACTCTCCCCCACCGCCGCCCGTGGATATGGAGTTTGTGCCAGAGGTGGGAGATCGGGTGCGGCTGAGAGGCTTGGGTCAGACGGGGGAAGTGATCGCCATCGAAGGGGATGTGTATGTGGTGCGCAGCGGCATCCTCAAATTCACAGTGCCACGGGGGCAGTTGGATCCCATCGATGAACACCAGGCTAAGCAACGCCAACGCCCCAAAGCCCCACCTCCCTCCCCTGCAGCCACCGCTCCCCTGAACCTGCGCACCAGCCAGAACACCCTCGATCTGAGGGGGAAAACCGTTGCTGATGCTGAGGCCATTCTGGAACAGCACTTTGCCCAAGCTCCTCCCGGCCCGGTTTGGATCATCCACGGCCACGGCACAGGGCGCTTGCGGGCCGGCGTACAAGCTTACTTGCAAAATCACCCCCGCGTTCAGCGTTTTTCAGCCGCTGATCCCGAAGACGGCGGTACTGGAGTGACCGTGGCTCATTTACAGTGAGGCTTGTACAGTGAGGCTTGCCAGTGCCAGAAGGGAGTAGAGGTGGTCGCGTTGGCATTCTCGAGTCGGAGACCGGACAAGTGCCGGGCACTGTCTCAAGCTTGACTGTGGAGCACTGCCGCTGCTGAGCTGACGGGCTGGGATCCCCTCTGTTGCCGCTGGCTTTGCCAGAGCCAGTAGCCCCGCACCAGTTGGCTATCCCCAATGAGCTTCAACATCACCGCCACCGTTGCACCTGTCCAACTGAGAGGCCCAAAGGCGGCGCCTGCTGCTGCCAACAGCGCCAACCCAGAAAGATTTAGCCCCAAGCCTTGCACCCACATCCACAAGACAGTCTCGCGCTCTGACATCTGTCAGCTCCTAGAGGAGAAATAGGATAGCCCTACTGTCCTGAATCTGAGCAGAGACGGGGATGGGGTTGAACCTTGGCACGGCTGCCCAAAGCTGCACACTTAGGGGGGCATATTCCCCCTACGGATGGGCTGCTTGACCCATCCACTCCTGCAATCGGGCCAGAGCCAGCCGCTTCTGGGCAGCGGAGCGTACCGTACCCTCCGTGAGCCGATTGAAGCCATGCACCAACCCCTTGCCCCCCAAAGCCACCAGCGTCACCCGATGGGTTTGGCCTGGCTCAAAACGCACTGCGTTGCCGGAAGGGATGTTGAGGCGCATGCCAAAGCTGGCGGCGCGATCGAAAACCAGGGCCCGGTTCACCTCGAAAAAGTGAAAATGGGATCCCACCTGAACGGGCCGATCCCCTCGGTTGGTGACCTCTAGCGTCACGGTGGCCCGCCCGACGTTGGCCTGGATGGGATCCTCTGCCAGCAGCAGTTCCCCTGGGATCAGGGCCGGCTCTGCGTTGGCAGCAGGGTTGGTTCTGGATTGGCGAGCCATGGGGACGACCTCCTGAAGTCTCTGGGTCTTTGGAGCATCTGGGGGATCCCTAGCGAATGGGGTGGTGTAGGGTAACCAGCTTGGTTCCGTCGGGGAAAGTAGCCTCCACTTGAATTTCCGGGATCATCTCTGGGATCCCGGGCATCACGTCCTCGCGGGTCAGCCACGTCAGCCCCTCGCTCATCAATTGGGCGACTGTTTTCCCCTCCCGCGCCCCTTCCAAGACTGCTGCGCTCAAGTAGGCCACCGCCTCAGGGTAATTGAGTTTGAGGCCCCGCTGCCGCCGATCCCGAGCCAACTGGGCAGCCAGGTAGATCAACAACTTGTCTTTCTCCTGGGGGGATAAGTACATGGGGCAACCTCAAAGATAAAAAAGGATACAAAGAGGACAGCAGCAGGCCCAGTTGGCCTAGAGTTGACCGAACTCATGCGCAGAAATCCCCAGTCTTGGCGCAGCGGACTGTTGCTACGCAACAAGGTGGCTAGCCGTAGTTCATCTTCTACCACCTCTGGGCAAAAAAGGGGAGCCCAGGCTACAAGAGATTTCACTCTCTCCTGCACAAGCAGCAGTCTCAACCTCCTTCCGACATCGGGTTTTGCAACTTCCTTCCTAGGCAACCCGCTATATAAAGAGTAACAATAGATGCATATAGATTAGAAGATGTAAAAGTCTGTCTGGATTCCTATCTCAGCTCTGAGTTGGTTTATCCTGGAGCAATTTACCGGCTCTGTATTAACAGTTTCCTTTGATAGGCGTTGACTGGGTTCTTTTGATCGGCTATGAAACTCGAACTGACTCCCCGCCAGCGGAAGATTCTCTGGGCGACAGTGCGTAGCTACATTGCTACAGCTGAACCTGTCGGTTCCAAAACCTTGGCCCAGTCCTATAACTTTGGGGTGAGCACGGCCACCATTCGTAACGACCTGGCCACCCTTGAGCAGGTGGGGTTACTGTTTCAGCCCCACACCTCTGCGGGTCGGGTTCCCTCCGACTTTGGCTATCGGGTTTATGTCAACGATTTGTTGACCTCTGCCAACAGCGGCGGGATCCCCCACGATGCTCCTCAGCCGGATCCCCATCCCGCTCTGCAACAGTTGATGGATCAGCTTGGCCGTGAGCTGGGAGACGACCTAGACAGCCTCCTGCAAAGGGTAGCTCAGCTTTTGGCCCATCTGAGCGGTTGCATTGCTCTCATCACTCCTCCTCAGGGGCCGGTGGTAGCCATTCATCATGTGCAGTTGGTGTCGGTAGCGCCAGGGCGGGTGATGGTGTTGGTGGTAACCGACTCCTATCAAACCCATTCAGCTCTGGTCAGCCCCCCCGACTGGCCCAGCGACTCCCGAGAGGATTTGGAAGATGAATTGCAATTGCTCAGCAACTTTCTCACCCTGAAGCTGCGGGGCAAAACCTTTGCCGAGTTGCAGGATCTGAGCTGGCTGAAACTGGATGAAGAATTTCGTACCTACGGCCATTGGCTGCAGCAACTGCTGCGCTCGGTGGTGCAACGGTATCTGCAGCCCTCGCTGGGACAGGTGTTCAGTGCCGGTATGGCCGAGTTGATGCGTCAGCCGGAGTTTTCCCAGGCCCGGCAGGTGCAGGCAGTGATGCAGTTGATCGAGGAGGGAGCCAAGCAACTGCAGGGGATGATCGGGCTCCATTTTGCCGATGGGGGTTTGCCCTCTCTGCCGAGCTCAACGGAGATGGATCAGGAGTCGGGACAGTCTGCCCGCAAGACCCCGGTGATCATCTACATTGGCAGCGAGAATCCACTGGAGTCTCTGCACCACTGTACGGTTATCGCCTCCACTTACCACCGTCGCTCAGCTCCTCTGGGTACGGTCACCTTGCTGGGGCCGACCCGAATGGCCTACGAGCGCAGCATTGCTGCTGTGCAGGCGGTGGCCTCTCATCTGACCCGAGCTCTTGCCTAAGGGATCCCATAGCGGCAGGTAGGGTCTGGGTTGTACGTGAGCAATAGCAAGCTGTGGCCAGGCTCTCTCCTCTCCACCTGCGGGTACAGTGCGCCATTCGGCAGCGGCAACTTCTTCACCCTGGCCAGCGACTGCTGGTGGCTTTTTCGGGCGGGCAAGATTCTTTTTGCCTGCTCCAGATCTTGCGGGATTTGCAGCCTCGCTGGGGCTGGCAGATATTTGTTCTGCATTGTGATCACCGCTGGTCGGCAGATGAAACGGAGTGTGCTCGCTTTTTGCAGGGGTGGCTGCAGCAGCAGGGACTGCCTCATGCTGTTGAGACTGCGGATCCCATCCGCCGAGACGAAGCAGGGGCCAGGGCTTGGCGCTACCAACAACTGGAGAAATGGGCCCGCACCTGGGACTGCAGCGCCGTGGTGATGGGGCATACGGCCAGCGACCGGGCCGAGACATTTTTATGGAACTTGCTGCGAGGGACAGGAGCCGCCGGGCTGAGCAGCCTAGATTGGCAGCGTCGCCTGGACAACCGGGATCCCACCTCTGCCCAAGTGGTGCGACCCCTGCTGGAGCTATACCGTTGGGAAACCGAACAATTTTGCCAGCAGCACCAATTGCCGGTCTGGCCGGATCGCAGCAACCAAGATCTGGCCCATTGCCGCAACCGTCTCCGCCTGGAGGTGATGCCCTACTTGAAGCAGCACTTTAATCCGCAACTGGAAGCGGCCCTGAATCGGGCTGCCACGCTGCTCCAAGCAGAACATGAGCTGGTGGTAGCCCAAGCAGCTCAGCTATGGCAGCAGGTGTATGAGCCCGCTTTGCCAGGGCTGCGACGGGATCCCTTGCGGGCTGCCCCCTTGGCTCTGCAGCGGCAGGTAATGTTCCAGTTTTTGTCCCTGGTGTTGCCCCACCACCCCACCTTTGAACAGGTAGAAGCCGGGATCCAGCTCTTAAAAGCAGACCGAGGCAGCCGTAGCCCCGATTATCCAGGTGGGCACTGGCTGGAAGTGAAAGGGGATCACTTGGTTTGTTTCCATTAATTTTTCCATTAATTCCACTTCCCCGAAGGG